>JBAUGH010000099.1:0-19657 GCA_049679565.1 Acidobacteriaceae bacterium | reverse complement strand
GGCGATTCCTCCGCATGATGGAGGCGCGCGTTCAGTACTGCCGGAGTGAGGCCAGCCGGCTACAGGAGCGCGCCCGCAGCAGCGAGCGAAAGGCGACGCAGACCAAATACATGGTCATGTACTACCTGAAAAGCCGAGAACTCAGGAAGATCGAAGGCAGAGAGTTCACTCTGCGGCTCCAGAAGAACAGCCAGGATTCAGTACGATTCACTGATGAGACGCAGGTGCCGATGCGGTATCGAACGGTTGCTGCGCGAATCGACGGCCCCGTGTGGGAAAGGCTGATCGAAAGCGTCACTGAGGACCTCAAACGACCGCTTATCGCATCAATTCAAGAGGCTGCACCGAGTAATGAGGCAATCAAGAACGCCGCTCAGAACCAGATTGCCGTTCCGGGCGCCGAGGTCTACCGCGGCGACCACCTGCGGGTCGCGTAGCAATTCTGCATTCAAGAGCTGACATTGTGCCCGGTCCGGGCCGAAAGGGGGTGGTATGTTTCTGTGCCAGCCACTGCTCGACGTCCTCATCACCCGCGGAATCGAGGACGTCGATTCGTTCATTGAGCCCCCATCCTGGAATGATCTTCCCGATCCGGAGTCGATTCCGGGGATGACCGGCGCAGCCTACCGCGTGCTTGCCGCCGCCCGCGACAAGCAGCGGATGGCGGTCTTCGGCGACTATGACTGCGACGGTATCCTCGGAACGCACATTCTGCGCTCGGTTCTGGCCAGTCTCGGAGTTCAGGCGCGAGCCTACCTGCCGAACCGCGACGAGGGATACGGTCTCAGTTCGTGCGCCGTTCATAAATTCTCCCTTTGCGGCACCGACCTGCTGATCACGGTCGACAACGGCATCAACGCGCAGCGGGAGATTTTGCTGGCGCAGCGGCTGGGCGTCGATGTAATCGTCATCGACCATCACCGCATTCAAGGGAAGGCAAATGCGCTCGCCATTTGGTCGCAGGAGTTCTGCGGTGCTGGCCTTGCGGCACTGTTCGCGACGACCCTGGCGCTGCGAGCCGGCTGGAAGGACGAACGGGTCGAACGCCTGCAGGCTGCCATGAGCCAGTATGCCGCGATCGCATCGATCGCCGACTGTGTTCCACTCCAAAAGGGAACGCGAACGCTCGCACGTCTGGGAATGCGCGAACTCGCCCGTGCCGCAAACTGCGGGCTCCGGGAATTGCTCCGGATCTCATGTGCCGACCCAGCGAATCCCGATTCGAATGATCTGGCATTTGGGGTCGCGCCTCGCATCAATGCCGCCGGAAGGATCGACCATCCGGCTCGGGCGCTGTCGGTCTTCGAGGCGGCAAGAGACGAGGATGCGGCACGCAGAAGCGTCGAGAGGCTGGATCAACTCAACCAGCAACGGCGCCAACTCGTGGCAGAGCATTTTGACGGGCTTTGCGCGGAGATTCCGCTGCCGGCCCCAGCCGCTCTCGTGCTTTACCGGGTGTCCTGTCCCAAAGGCATCGCCGGGCTGCTCGCCGCCAAGTGCGTCGAGCGCTTCGGGGTGCCAAGCATTGTGCTGGCACCGGCGCCGGAACCGGGTCTGATGGTCGGATCGGGCAGGAGTGTCTCCGGTTTCAATCTGGCGGAAACGCTTGAACAGTTCCGTGGATTCTTCAAACGGTTCGGCGGCCATGCACAGGCTGTCGGACTGACCATGCCCATCGGCCAAATTGAAGCCTTCGCAAAGGAGGTCACCACGTTCGTGGAAGGTCTCAAGTTGGAGCGCAACCGCGATATCCGTGAGGACGGGGAGTTGGTGCTGGCGACGGCGGGCAAACGCTTTGACGAACAGCTCGCGCTGCTGGAGCCGTTCGGCGAAGGAAACCCCGCCCCCATCTTCCTACTGCGTGCGATCGAGGTCGTTAGCGTGAAAAACCGGTGGGTGCGGATCAGGCAGGGGAGGTTCAGCCTTGAAGCTCTCTGCTGGGATCTTGCTCCACAGGTTGGGATGCGCGGAAGCTGCCTAATTGAGTTTCGCGGCAAGCGTCGTGTTTTGAAGAGCTTCCGGGAGGGAGATTAGAAGGGTTCCCGGGCCATTTGACGGAGGTTCGGTTCCGTGGGAAAACAGTCCCCAAGAGGGACGAAACTATGCAGAACCCAACCACGGACATTCAGGAAATGATCAAGGAGCTGAATCGATTTCAGTTGCCGAGCTCGCTGATGGAGAGTTTCGACACCTGGCGGGAAGACGCCGCCGGGGCAGCTTCCCGGGAGTTCAGTCCATCACAGCTGAGCTGGTTTCTCGATCTGTTGAACCGCTTTCGTGGCCCGGAGGACCGCAAGGAGTCGCTGCTCGAAGTCCTCGATCCCGGCATGTACACGTCGAATCACCCGGCATGGGAGGCGGCCCCGGGTACGATGATCGAGTTGCCGGCGCTGACGTCCGACGTGGCCGGGATCGCTGGCGCAGATTCAGAGTTTTCGGGGATCGCGCGGGAAGAAATCAGAGAATTTCGCGTGCTTGCTCAATCGTTCGCCGATGAGGAGATCGTAGGCCTTGCGCAGATTGCAGGAGCTGCGCTTGCAGACCAGCGGAAATCGGTCGGAGGAAGAGAGGATGCCGTCCGCTACCTCGCCCTCAATTCGAGCGCCCTGCTCGAAGACCTATGGGCCGAGGACGACAGGCTCTGGGTGAAGGCGCCGAGCCGGCGGATTCACTTCGAGGACATGGTGGCCAGGCGGAAAGCGGAGCTGCTGGCAGCAGCATCCGCTCGGCCTCCGTTTCAGGAGAAGGACTTTGCCTGCTACACGGACGACGAGATCCGCACGTTTGCCTTCGATGTGCGCAAGCTCTTTCTGACGGAGCGGGCAAAGCATCTGGCCATTTGCAGCCGCTGCCAAAGGCGCCTCGAATACTGGTCGGGTTTGGTCGAGAACTTCGACCGCACTGCACCACCGCAAGAGGGGAGAGCGGATGCATAAGCGGGATTCTTCCGAGGGCTTGCATTTGGATCTGACACCTGGCTGAAGGAATGCCAGAATGCCATGCCCCGGCAACAACTGAGCGAAAATCAGCTCACTAATTCATTGAAAACGACCAAGACCGATGCTCGGAACGACAGAAGCCGGTACTCAAACGAGACGGGAATACTATTGTGCTCGAAAGATGTTTGCGAAGAAGGCTTCCCCAGCGAGGACAAAATAAGGGATCACTATGGATTTCCCTCAGAAACGTTCCTATATGTGAGGCTCAACCCGGGCTCCTCCGACAACCCGACTTTTCATTCCTAATCCGGATCCGGTGAGGAGAAATACAGGGTCCCTTCTGCCGATGCGCAAGCGGATTCGAATCCCATACATTCCCAGTCTCACCAGGCTCATCGCGGTCTTGATTGTGGAAAGGCTGCACGGCTGCGGGCACTGTCCGTATCCTGCACCGGGTGTACGTAATCAGGATCGATGGCGCGACCGGATAGTTGGGAAAAGGCTGTCCACGAGCAGCCGGCAGCGCCCGCTCTCGAGCATCCGCCGATTGTCAGAGGCACTCTTAGCGGGGGATGAGCCGGAGTCAAGGGTGTGGCGTTGCGCAGCTGATCGAGCGTCTGCGCAGTGAAATACACGGAAACGAAATAGTCGCCCGAAGCGCGGCTGCGCCATAGCTCGAAGACCAGGGCGCTGCCGGGAGGAGTGTCGTCGTGGCGTCCGCCGGCGGTCCAGGTAAGATGCAGCAGCGCGGCGACGGTCGTCAGATTGGTGTCGTGTCCGACGAAGAACAGGACACGCTCGCCGGGAGGGTCGGGCGCGCCGACTAAGGCCTGGCCCGTGACCGCCTGCTGCATGGCGGCGCGGATGCGATCGAGGAGACCGGAGGCATCGCGACGGGCGACCCAGGGAACGCGCTGTTCATAATCGGAAGCGGCGTTGTGGATGGCGATCAGCGAGTTCAGCGTGATTCTGGAGATGCAGCCCCAGCCAACGTCGCGCATGGGCATGCCCTGGGCGTATTCGAGGAGGAAATTCTCGCTCAGACCGGCTGCGGCGCCCATGGGGCCGCGCAGATCATCGGAGTGGCCGTGCGTGCCGGGCGGCGGAGCGGTGGGAACGTCAAAGAGCGAGACACGGGGATGGTCCGGGGACAGGGGAGGACCGCAGGTGGCGAGAATCCGGTCCATTTGCGCGATCTGGGAGTGATACTGCCGCGTCAGGCGCTCCGCTTCGGCCTGGCGAAGGAGGGCTTCGCCGGGCGGCTCGGGGACTGGGTTGGCGGGCGGGTCGTCACGCAACATGGCGGCCGCTCGATGTCCGGGATGAAATAAATCGTCGGGCGTGCCCTGAGGCAATCCGTGAACCGGAGGCGGACACTCGGGGAACAAGCCTTCAGCCAGGGCTCGGCCGCTCTCGCGGGTGCGCTGGTCGGAGTCGGCGTAGAACCAGACCCGCGCGGAGTCTGCGCAGCCAGCGGCGCTGAGCAGACCCTGGCGCGCCAGCAGCGAACGGTCCCAGGCGCCGAAGAGCTTCATATCCTCGAAGCCATGGGGGGTGAGGTAGCCAGGGGGAACGTCCCACTGCGGCCACGCAGCGCGCGAGTACTTCGCATAACGGGCGGGGTCGCCGGTGGGCGAGCGCACGCCGTGGCGGGTGAGGACGACGACGAGCTTCAGTTGCGCCGGCGCAGGGGGCGCGATTTGGGCGGCGAGAGAGCCGCATGCCAGAGCGAAAGAGCTGGCGAGCGCGGGAAGCGGCCGGGCGATGGGGAATCTCAGCATGGGAACGTATCGCTATTGTTACGCAACAGCCATCAGCACAAACAGGCCGGGGCACAGGAGACCAGGATTCCATGCACCCCGTGGAGAGGCCAGGTGCAGCAATGGGAGATCAGCGCTCGCCGCCCGAAGTCCAGCGCAGACTGACGCTGTAGGTCGGTTTGTAGTATTCGCGCTGGGACACGTATTGCGGCTGCCCGTTGTAGTAGCCGAAGACTTCGTTGGTCAAATTGAGCCCGTCCACGTGCAGTTGCAGTCCGCGCCAGATCCGCGCGCCCATCTGCGCGTCCACTTCCAGATGCGGATAGGCGTAGTTGTCGCCCAGTGGGCCGTTCGACGGGCCGAGCGTATCGTTGCCGGGGTCGGGTTGATTGTTGAACCACTGGTAAGCATAGTCGTAGGCGCCGTTGTAGCTGATGCCCATGTGAACGTCGTAGCGCCCCAATATGTAGGCAGGCTCGATATTGAAGGAATTGCGCGCGGTGCCGATGAGCGGCGGGGAGTCTGTGCGCCCCGGAATACCGTTGCTGTGCGAGTCGGCATAGGAGTAGTTGGCCATCATGTTGATGCCCCGCAGGAGGCCCGGCAAATTACTCATGTTCTGACGCCAGGATAACTCCAGCCCGGACACGCTGGCGTTGTTGGCGTTGATATCCTGCTGCGCCTCGTCCGCGGCACTGTTCCCTGGGAGATCGCAGAGAGATCCCGTGATCTGGCAGGAGGTGTAAGTTTCGACGATGGGGTCGCTGAGCTGTTTAAAGAAGTACCCCGCCTGGATAACGCCGAGGGGCCGCAACTCCTGCTCCAGCAGAACGTCGTAATTGTTGGCGTGGGTAGGCTGTTCGTTGGGGTTTCCGATAGCGTAGCGGGGTACCGTGCCTTCGCCATTGTCCAGGATATAAGGCACCAGGTCGTAGGGATTGGGACGCGCGATGCCGCGTGAGTAGACGGCGCGGATGGCGGTCAGGGGGGCCAGCATCCAGCGCGCCTGCAGGCTGGGTAGGGGATCGATATAGGACTGGGTGGTGGTCTCCGGCGTGGTTCCAACCCAGTTGCCATCGTTGTCGAGCCCATCGCCGTTCGGTCCCGCCGCGGGGTTCACGTAATAGCCGAGGACGTGCGCCTGCGTGGCTTCGAAGCGCAGGCCCGTCTGCAGGCTGAACCTGGGCCAGTTGATGGTGTTCATCACATAGCCCGCGGAGATGCGCTGGATCAGATCGAAGTTGGCGGAATCGGAGCCTTCCTGCGTGGTCGGCACATCCAGCGAGAAGCTCCCCGGATTCGCCTGGAAGTAGGCGGTCAGCCTGTTCCAGTCGGTGACAGGCCCCATGTAATAGGTGCCGTCATAGTAGTTTTTATCGTTGAACCCGGTTTCGAACGGGACGACGCTGGCGGCAGTGTTGCCTGTGGTCGGTCCGACGTAGTTGTACTGCGGGGTCCACCCGTACTCGAAGGCGTGGCTGCTGCGGAATTCACCACCGAACTCGAAGGTGGAAGAGAGGGTGCCGAGGCGGTAATTGAAGCCCATGCCGGCCCACTCCTGCAGGTTCAGCTCCACCGCCTGGCCGGTAGTGGTGCGGTACGTATCCAGGATGTAGTTCTCGGGATTGAAATTATTATCAGCCGCGTTGGCATTGGGGAACTCGCACCCCGGCGACCACTCCGGCCGGTAGGTGCTGGTAGGCGTTCCGGCATAAACGCAGTTGGCCTTATCGTAGCTTTTCAGGGAAGACACCGGGTTCCACTCCGCCCGCGGGTCGCCGCCGGCGTTCAGGAAGCGGGAGCGGGAGACGGCCGAACCCCAGTGAACCCAGGAGTTACTGAGAACGTGGCTGCCATCGAGAATCAGAGTGCCGATTTCCGGGGTTCTCACCTGGTCCGACTGATAGAACTTAGCCTTGGGGCCGATTTCGTAGTACCACTTGTCGAGCCAGTCCCTGAAGTCGGAAAGCAGGAAGTGCAGAGCAAAGGTGGTTTTGGGGCTCATCTTGTAATCCAGGGTGCTGGTGAGGCCCCAGCGCTGCTGGTTGAAGCGATACATGCGCTGAGTGTCGTCGTCGTAATAGGGAGTTGTCGAGCCGTCGGGGTTGATGTCCGGACTCGGCTGGATGTTGTCGATGCCGGCGCCGTTGTAATCGGCCTCCAGGCCGCCGATCAGGCCCCAGCGCTTGTCCGTGCCGAAGCGCATCCCCGCGGTTGTGTCCACCTTGCCCACATAGCGGGTGTTTTGGATGGGCGTGTAACCCATCGTTGACTCGGCGCTGAAATAGGGCTTCGCCCCTGCCGTCTTCGTCACCAGATCCACGGAACCGCCGATGCCGTCCGCGTCCTGATTCGCGGAGAGGGTCTTGTTGATTACGATGGACTGCACCATGTTGTCGGGAATCGTCGTCAGATCGACCTGGCTGATGGCGACCTCCGGTGCAGGCAGGGTCACGCCGTCGACCGTTACATTGGTCAGCCGCGGATCCAGTCCGCGCACCTGGACGTACTCGCCCTGGCCTTCGTTGCGTTGCAGCGTCACGCCCGGCAGCCGCCCGGTGGCGTCCGCAATGTTGGCATTGGGCAGCGCAATGATTTCGGAGTAAGGCATAACGTTCACGATATTCGCCGACGTTATCTCCTCGTTGATGGCCTGGGACGTGGTCTGCTGGGGACCAGCCTCGGCCGTCACCACCACTTCCTCGTTGGCGGACCCTACCTGAAGCACCCCGCTGAGGGTCTGCGTCGCACCCTCCGTCAGGGTGACGCTCTCCGTGAGCGGCCGAAAGCCCGTGGAACTGATGGTGACCGTGTACGTGCCAGCGGCGAGACCGGTGACATGAAACTCTCCTGTAGTGTCGGTCGTGGTCACCAGATTCCCGGGCGTGACGACCACCCGCGCGCCGTGAATGAGGGCTTTGGAAACGTCGGTCACCGTTCCGCTGATGGATCCCTTTGGCGATGATTGCGCGAAGAGCGCACCGATGAGGAATACGGCCAGCGATGCCAGTATGGCGGAATTGCGCAAGTGAAATTGCCGCATAACTGCCTCCGAAACAAAATGCCGGTTGAGATCCCGCGATTGATATGGCGGCAGTATGGCAACTCAATCTAAAGGCAATCTAAGAGGACGACCCCGAAGAGACGCTATTCATCGAAAATTTACAGCTCGCGGCATAGACTGCAGGCCATGCAGGTGCTGGTGGTCGAAGACAAGCGCAGCCTGGCCGGCCACCTGGGGCGCGCTCTCGAGGGCGAAGGCTACGCCGTCACCCTGGCCTACGACGGCGAGGAAGCGCTGCGCCTGGGGCGCACGGACCGCTTCGACCTGATCGTTCTGGACATCATGTTGCCGCGCATGGACGGATTCACGGTGATCCGCAAGCTGCGCGAAGACCGGCTGCGCACCCAGACGCTCATTCTTTCGGCGCGCGATTCCACCCAGGACATGGTGCACGGGCTGGACGCGGGAGCGGACGATTACCTGACCAAGCCGTTCGCTCTCGATGAGCTGCTGGCGCGCATGAGGGCGGCCTCGCGTCGGGTGGCCGAGCGTCCGCCGGAGGAGCTGCGCTGCGGCGAGCTGCAACTGCAGCCGCAAACCTGCACGTTGCGCCGCGGCGACCGCGTGGAGCCGCTGACGCGCACCGAATATGCGCTCCTTGAGTGCCTGATCCGGCGCGCGGGCACCATTGTTCCGCATCGCGTGCTGATCGACGAAGGCTGGGGATCGAATTCCGACGTGAGCCACGATAACCTGTATGTCTTCATCCGATCGCTGCGCGCGAAGGTGACGCGCAGCGGGGAGCGAGAACGGCTGCATACGGTCCGTGGGGTGGGCTATTCGCTGCGGGCCGAACCATGAAGGGGCCGTGGTCGATCTCATTGCGCCTTACGTTGTGGTTCGGCGGCATTTTCTTTCTGGGATGGTTGCTGTTCGGCGTTGCCATGTGGTGGAACCTGCACCACACCCTGGTGAACGAGCGCTACGGCACTCTGGCGCGCCGCGAAGAGCGCCTGGAAAAGCTTCTGCTGGCGGACCAGAGCCGTAATCAGGCAGAGCGCCTGCGGGACTTTGCCGGATTCGCGCGCGCCACCGGCCACGGACTGTGCGAGATCCTCGACGAGCAGGGACATCCGGTGTATCCGGTTCCGGGCGGAGAAGCGCGGGCGTTCCCCTGGCCGGAAGTGAAGAGCACCGCCGCCGAGCAGTTCCGGCAGGTGGGCGAGAACGGCGAGTCGTGGTGGGTGCTCGGCCGCCCCTTTTCGCTGGGCAACGAGAAGCTGTACCTGGTGGACGCGGCTCCGGAAGCCGATAACCGGGTGGTGCTGGACCGGTTCCTCACAGCGTTGCTGGCTTCGATTCCGGTACTGCTGCTGATTTCCTCGGCGGGCGGATACTTCCTGAGCCGGCGGGCGTTGCTGCCGGTGGACCGCATCACAGCGTCGGCGCGCACCATCAGCATCACGAACCTGTCGCAGCGATTGCCGGTGGCGCGCACCGGCGACGAGCTGCAGCGCCTGTCGGAGACCTGCAACGCCATGCTGGAGCGGCTGGAAGGAGCGGTGAGCCGCATCCGGCAGTTCACCGCTGATGCGTCGCACGATCTGCGCGGGCCGGTCTCGTTCATGCGCACCGTGGCTGAAGTCGCGCTGCGCAATCCGAAGATCGACGCCGACAGCCGCGCCTCGTTTGCGGAGATTGTGAGCGAGTCGGAAAACGCTGCGGCGCTGCTTGAAAATCTGCTGACGCTGGCGCGAGCCGATGCGGAGCGCGCCGACGTGGCGCTGGTGGCGCTTGATTTGCGCCACGTCGTCGAAGAAGCGTGCGAGGTCGCCCGGCCTCTGGCGGCCGAGCGGCAACATACTCTGTTTGTCGATCTGGATTCCTCTGGGAACTACACAGTATTGGGCGACTTCGCCAGCCTGCGACGCCTGTTCTGGATCCTGCTGGACAACGCCGTCAAGTACACGCCCTCGCCCGGCCGAATCGACGTGGGCCTCAGTTCTTCCGCCGATGAGCTGGTCGTCGCGGTGCGCGACAACGGGATCGGCATCTCGGAGGAGGATCTGCCCCGCATTTTCGACCGTTTCTATCGCGCGGATCCGTCGCGCGGCCAGGTCGAGGGCAACGGCCTGGGGCTCTCCATTGCCAAATGGATCGCCGAGCTTCATCGCGCGCGTCTGTCCGTGGCAAGCGTGGTGCACTCGGGCACAACGTTCGAGATCGCCTTCCCAGCAGATGCGGACTGACCACGGCCCGATCCCGCTATGTTCTCAAGGGCAAATCCAGCAGAATGGGCAGGACACTCCCAGTCTCCTCGCGGGCCGCGGCTTGTTGGCGAATGAGCGGATAACTCCTCTTAAACGGGCTTCTCGTCAGGGATGCTTCTGGGTTGGTGCCAAATCGCCGATGCGCTCATGGTGGCCACGGAAGCCGCTTCCGGGCGGCTGACCGCCTACTCGGGGTTGACTGAGGGGCGAGCGACGGGAGTGACCTCAAACCTCCCGAAACCCGTCAATAAGCGCGTCGCCCTGATTGCATCATTCCAAACCGCCCCTCAACCAACCCCGCGCTGTCATCCCGAGGAGCGGAGCGACGAGGGATCCGCGGTTTGCCTTTCAGCTGTGGGCCGCAGAAAACTCCGAAAGCCGACCAACCACACCCAATCCGCAAATGATCTTGGTGAGTGCCTCGGCCTGTTCTCGCCAGTTGAGATGATCATCCTGGCGGAGCAGGTGGCACTCATGCTATGTCGGCGCCTCATCCACGTATTTCGTGCGGCGCCCAGGCTGGGCGCATACAGGCCTTTACCATGTGGGCGGGAGGCCGATCTTCCGGATTAGCGCTCGGTAACGGGGATCGGAGTGCAGGAAGTCGTAGGCGGGATCCGTCTGGATATAGAGAATGTCGGGGGAATGCTGGTTGTAGCCCTCGTTGAGCAGAGCCAGGGTGTGCTCTCTCTCCCCCTCCAAGGCATGATAGAAAGCCAGCTCGACGGGTGACACGTAGCGGCTCTGGGCCTGCATCTCCTTGCGAGCCAGTTGCCAGGCGATGAGACCGCGAGGGCCGCCGCGTTCCCAGGCGCGCCGCAGGGCGACCGCGACCTCCGGCTCTCCGATGGCGACATGAAAGCGCGCCCAATAGTCGACGGCTTCCCTGTACATGCCATTGCAGCGGTAGGCAGTAGCCATAACCGCCAGCACTACCTGATCCGCTGGGTAGTCCCTCAGGCGCAGCTGACCGTCCTCGATTGCGTCATCGTAGCGCCGCGCGCAGAGATAGAAATACATCATTCCCCAGGGTCGCTCGAAGGGGTTGATCTCCATCCCCTTTTTCTCGCTCTCCAGGGCTTCCTCGGGACGGTTCAGCACCACGAGAATTTTGGAGCGCAGGTGATAGAGCTCCGCGTCATGGGGATCGAGGCTGATGGCGCGCAGGATCTCTCGATCGGCGCCCGCGAAGTTCCAGCGATGCAGCCACAGTGCGCCGGCCATGGCCTGATGCGACTCGGCCAGGTTCGGATCGAGTTGCATGGCCCTGTCAGCTGCCTGTTCAAGGTGGTCGAGGCTGGTACGCGGATCCAGAAGGTTATCGACGGTGGCGGCGCCGTAATAATTCGCCAGCCATGCCCAGCCCATGGCGTAGTCAGGCTGAATCTCGATGGCCTTCTGAAAATACTTCCCCGATTCGCCGAGCCGGCCGTCGCTGAACCACAAATATTTGCCCTGCAGATACGCATCATGCGCTGCCGGATTCACATAGCGTGCCGGCGCGGCAACCGCCGCCGCGCTGTGCAGCCGATCAGCGATCGCCCGCGCCGCCTCGTCCGGAAGGGCAACATCATCGGCGTCGCGATCGTAGCTGTCGGCCCAGAGATGCGCGTCGGCGTCGGCCTGAATCAGCTGGAGAGTCATATGGACGCGCCCGCCGGAACGGGCGACGGAACCTTCGACGATTCCGTCTACACCCAGCGCGTGTGCAATTTCCCGCAGCGGCCGGTGCGCCTTTTTGTACTGCATCACACTGGTCCGGGAAACGATGCGCAGGGTCGAATCCCGGGCGAGCATGGTGGTGAGCTCATCGGTCATGCCGTCGGCAAAGTACTCCTGAGCCGGATCGCCGGAGAGGTTGTCCAGCGGGAGAACCGCAAGAGAGGAGATGGCAGGCGCCCGGGGGCGAAGGCGGCGAAAGGCGTATAGACCCCCCAGGACGGCGAGAGCCGCGATGAGGCCGACCGAGGCGGCGAGGGCGATCCAGAGAGGGCGACGGGGACCACGTGCCCGGATCGCAACCGCTTCTGCTGCGGCGAAGGGATCGGCGCGTGGATACAGGCGCGCCGCCGGCAGCGCCTGCGGGGCAGGCGTGGCGGGCTCGGGGTGGACGATGGTGACTGGCGCGACGAAGCGGTAGCCCATGCCGGTGACGGTCTGGATGAATTGCGGATTCTCCGGGTCGTCGCGGAGGAGGTAGCGCAGCTTGCGGATGGCAGTGTTGATTCCGTGCTCGGTATCGACAAAAACTTCGGAGGACCAGAGGCGCTGGGCGATCTCGGTACGGGTGACGAGGCGGCCCTCCTGAGAGGCCAGCAGGATGAGAAGCTCCATGGGCTTGCGCTCCAGGCGCAGCGCCAGACCCTTGCGGCGTAGCTCAAACCGGGCGCAGTCGAGCTCGAAGTCGGCGAATCGAGGACGGAGCCGGGCAGGGTGCTGGGCAAAGGACCTCCTGCGCGGAGAGGGTCACGCCAGTATGCCACGGGAAGTGGCTTATCCGAAAGGTTTTGGCGGTTTACGAGAACTTGACCCGGGCTTTACCTCCGCTCCCTTGCGTGGACGGTCGGGGCCGCGCTTATCTCTTGCCCAGCCGGCGAACCCGGCTGAGGAGGAGATGATGAGAACGAGATTGTGGTGGAAGTTGATGTCGTGCGCGGGCGTATTGGTGACGAGGGCGCGGTACTGGTCCTCAATGGCGGTTTGCGTGGCTTGAATTCCGCTCAGGGTCCGCTTGAGACGCGACCAGAAGCTTCGATA
This sequence comes from Acidobacteriaceae bacterium, assembly GCA_049679565.1. Lineage (GTDB taxonomy): Bacteria > Acidobacteriota > Terriglobia > Terriglobales > Acidobacteriaceae > Palsa-343. The sequence continues at coordinate 6,927 of JBAUGH010000099.1, read as the reverse complement.
CCTGAGTGTGAATTTGCCCGCGCACATATTCGTCAACGTGATTCACTGTCGCGTTGATGTATTCCTTAGCGGCCAGATTGTCGTATCCATATCCCGCGTAGCAATCGGTGTAAACAGTCGAACCGCCGCGCAGCAGCCCAGTGCGATCTTGCGAGCGGCATCGAGCGATTTGCCGCGGTGCAGGAGGGTCGAGGAGAACCATCCTTCCAGAAAGACCCGATCACTGTTGTGCCGGCGGGGGTCTGCCAAGCTTAGAGCTTCACCTCCACCATTCGGCTGCGGATCGTCACTGTCGTGGCTCCGGCCTGTCCTGGAAAGCGCACCCGCATCTTCCTGTCGGTGGCTGGTCTGCCTGTTGGGTCCACGTGAAGGATGAGCGTTCGTTCGCCGTCCTTCCATTCACAGACAATCCGTGTGAACTCACCCTTCTGGTAGCGGAAGCTCTCGCCATCGTCTTCATACAATGTGAAGGAGCCATCCGCACCTGGATAAACAAGCAAATCCAGAGGTTCGTCAACGGGTTGGGTAGTGTATTGACGAGGCGGCCCGAACGGTACAACTGCGCCACTCTTTACATACAGGGGCATCGTCTTCAAATCCACCGCGCGCGACATCTCCCTTCCCCCCTCGGTCTGCTGGTTCGTCCAGTAGTCCCACCATTGCCCGGCGGGGAGATAGACAGTACGCCGGCTGGCACCCGGCTGCAGGACCGGAGCGATCAGAAAGCTGTCGCCCCACAGATACTCGTCATCCCGTCGAAGCGCCTGTTGGTCACGCGGATCGGCGAGCCAGATGGGGCGGATCAGAGGAAGGCCCGTGGCATGGGTCTGCGCCGCGGATGAATACAGATACGGAAGCAGCCGGTAACGCAGGTTCAGATATTCGCGGCAGACTTCCTCCACCTGAGGGTCGTGCAGTTCCTCCGCCGGGGGCCAGTTTGCACCCAGTCTCTGAGCGCCTTCCAGTGGCCCCGGAGTTCCGAGGTCCCAACCCCAGGGGAGGCGCAGTTTCCAGGCAACACCGTGAGAGCGGAAAAGGGGGCAGAAGGAGCTGAACTGGAACCACCGCATATAGAGTTCCGGTGTCAGCTCATCCGTGGGAACAAATCCTCCGGTATCGGTACCCCACCAGGGAATCCCCGAGAGTCCGGTGTTGATCCCGTTGCGTACCTGAGCCGCCAGTGTAGCCCACGCTGAGTCAATATCTCCTGACCACAGCCATGCGTACCGCTGCATCCCGGCATATCCGTTGCGGTGCAGCGCGAAGGGGCGCCGATCCGGATCGACGCTCAGAGGACCATCCCAATAGAGCTGGTTACGCTGCAAGCGAGCATAGACGGAGAGCTCGTCGCCTTCATCCGGCCACCATCCGTCCACCCCGGCTTCTTCGACCGGTAAATGCTCCTTCCAGTACGACACCGCATCGCCCGGTGTTTGGGCGGCCGTGCCAGTGTCGTGAATTGTGCCATGGAAGTCCCCTGGTGGAACCACGTGCAGCGCGACTTTGAAGTGCTCGCGATGGAGCTGATCGATCATTGCCTTAGGATCGGGAAAAATATTCTGATTGAAGGTGAATGAACCGTGCCCGGTGTTCCATCCGGAGGGGCAAAATCCCGTCCCCAGATAGATCAGGGTGTCACAGGGCAATTGTTTATCGCGAAAAGTGCGTGCCTCATTCAGGATCTCTTCGCGGCTCGCCAGCGTGCGGTGCGACTGGTGATAGCCCAGGGACCAAAGCGGTGGCAGGTGCGGAAACCCGGTGAGTTCGGCGTAGCCGCGCAGGATCTCTTCGGCTGTCTCTCCCACAACCAGATACACATTGCGGGTCGAGAACGCCTCCACCGGCCGGAAAATCCCCTCAGGTCCCGACAGATCGAAGAATCCGGAGGGCTGTCCGATGAACAATCCCCATCCTGCCGGGCTCATCAGCCAGGGAATCGGAACGCGCGCCCCATTCAATCTCAGATCCGGCCTGCCTTGCCCGTTTCTCATGCCATCTTTGGTGCCGTGGAGGCCATAGCTGGCCATTCCCTCGCCGAGGCCAAACACCGGAGCATCGCCGAGCGGGAATCGGATCGCCGTGCTGTCCGGGTCGAACTGGATCTGCTGGATCGTCGCTCCATTTGCGATCGAAACCGCGATACGAAGCGGGTCCTCCTCCACCATGATTTGATACTTTCCCCACGGCACATTCCTTGCTGCCGGACGGGGTTTGCGCAACAGCGAGACCGCCTTGGGCTGCGGGACCATGCCGAGCTCCTCTTCCACGGGCCACGCATTCACCGGCGCGATGGAGATGCGGAGAATACCGGACGAAAGAGCTGCCAGGGACAGGTCCAGCTGTCCCGGCGCTCCGGTCAGCGGCTCGAAGACGCCGGCCGCATGAATCCGCCGCGTCAGCAGAAATTGCGCAACCCCGGCGGCGCACCCGCCGAGCAACGACCTTCGGGAAACCTGCAACGCCATCGTGAAATTCCTCTGCGATTCGGGAAATTGTGTTCTGTCCATTGATTTGCAGCCGCGGCGCCGAGCTAAGCCTCTCGCGTGGTGGCCACACGTCGCTTACGATCCTGGCTCCACCTGCAGCAGGTGGCGATGACCTGCCCTTTCCCTTTGGTAGTCCTGCGCGCGGATTGCAGCCACTTGCGGCGGCTCCGCGCCGGGGCAGGTACTCCGGTCAGAAGATGAAGTTGCCGCCAATCTGAAAGAATCGCGGAGTAAGTTGCGACGTAGCCTGTCCGAATGTCGCGTCGGGCAGGTTGGTGTCCATAGAAGTGAGGTTCGCCCGGTTAAAGACGTTGAAGAAGTCGAAGCGGAATTGGAAGTTCACATCTTCGAAGATGGTCGTCCTTTTCAACAGCGATGCGTCCCATTCATCGAAATTGGGCCCCGTAAAACGGTCGTATTTCTCATTCCCTTCCTGCCCAAAAGCGGGCTGCGGGAATTGTCCCGGAGAGAATATCCCCTGCAGGAAAGCATGCCGGCTTTTCCCCTGCGAGTACGAAGCCGCATCCGGGAAATCTAAATCATCGCCGTCCGCGTTGTAGTCGCCGCTGCCGGCCTGGTAGCCGACGTATTGGCCGGCCGAATTCGTGATGGGCTCGAAGGGAGCGTTGGTGGAAACGGCCAGGGGATAGCCGCTCTGGATCGCCGCCGTGCCGCTGAGGGTCCAGCCGCTTCCCATGTGTCCGGCCAAACCATGTTCGGCGTGCACATCCGGCAGGTTGTAGTTCCACGTCAGCGAGAAGCGGTTTGGCGCGTTCCAGATGGAGGGCCCGTACCACTGATGCACGTTGATGTAGCTCGGATAGAGTTGGGTATCGTCCCACGAAGAAGAGCGGGTGTAGGAGGCGTTGAAGAACGACCGGCTGAATCTTCCCTGAAGCGCGAGAATCAGGGCGTTGTAATTGGAAACGCGATCGTTCCCCGTATAGAGGATCTGGCCGAAATTGGTGTTCAGCCGTTGCGGAACCGTACTGTCGTGGATGATCAGGTCATCGGGAAGTTCATTGATATCCTGGCCGTAGAAGGTGCCGTAGACCTGCCCACCGCCGGACATGAGCTTACGTCCGTTCGCGCCGGAATAGTCGACGCTGGCCACAAAGCGCCCCCCCATCTGGTGCGCCAGTCCTCCTGAGTAGATATAGGCGACCGGCGACGTCAGCGTCGGATCGACGGCGCCGATCGTGAACTGTAGCCCGGGTAGCCCCCCTGCCGCATTCAGGGTTTCCGCGGGCAACACCGGCGCTGGAAACCCGAATGGCTGTTGATTCGAGGTGCCGTAGCCGAAAACCGGGGCTGGAGTCTGTCCCCCATAGAACGTGGGGAAGATATCGCCGGGCGGATTGCCGCTGTACTCCTCCACCAGGTTGGCCAGCGTCGGCCAGTTGTGAAAGATACCCGCGCCTGCCTTGACCAGCCACTTTCCGTTCCCCGCCAGATCCCACGCGATGCCGGCGCGCGGACTGAAGATATCGCTGATCGAGCGCTCCAGCGCGTGATAGTGGCGGACCAGGATTCCGTTGGCAATCTGCTGCTGCTCAGTCTGGCCGGGCCCGAGATAAAAGTCGCTCAATGCAGTGTTGGCGCTGCGCGAGTAGGGATTTCCATAGTCATCCCAGCGCACGCCGTAGGTCAGCGTGATGCGCCGCGAGGCTTTCCATGTGTCCTGCGCGAAAAGGCCGTAAGTCGCTTCTGCCGCATTCCAGTTGTACTGGTCGCGCTGCCCTGTCAGCGGGCTATACGCCAAACCGGTCTCGGTGTAGGCATTGTCCTGCGCCAGATCGAGCACGTTATTGAACTGGAAAGTCGGCTGATCGTAGGGGCCGGCGAAGTTGCGGATGTCGTCCCCGAACAGGCCCTCGAAGCCCGCCTGTATATCGTGATTGCCGGCCAGGTGCGTTAGTATGTCGCGCCAGTGGTAGTTGTGCTGGATGAAATCACCCTGGGCGAACCCGTCGCCATAACCTGCGCCAATCCCGGTCACGTTGACGATAGGGACATCGAAAAGTCCGGTGATTGGATTAATCCCTTCAATGCGATCGGCTCCGAAATAGGCTTCGTTGAGGGTGTTCGAGCTGAATGTGTGGGTTTCGTTCCCCTGAATGGCCCATTGGTAGTTTTTGTTGGTGTCGTTGAAGGCCGGGTATACGTTGGGGCTGTCGAAGCTCAGCGTCGTGCGAAAGACCGTCCCGTAAAAACGATCATTGCCGAAGTCTTCATCCCCGCGGACGAAATACTGATCTGCGTTGCGGTAGGCCGATGAATTGAAGTTGCCGGTGTCGATCATGGGCAGCGTACACGGCAGGTTCCCGGTCGCCGGTGTGCCGCACGCACTGCTGCTGCCTGAGGGGAAAAGATCCGCTGCGGTCGAGGAGACGGCGATGTCGGAGACTCCGCTGACCGGATAACTGCTCAGGACCTTCGTTCCCACAGTATTCGGATAGTTGGCCTTCGCATATTGCACGAAGGCTGGATCGGGAAAGCTCGTTGAGTTGGTGACTGCGTTGCTGGCCAGTTGCGGTTCAATCTCGAAGAAGAAGAAACCCAGCTTCTTTCCCGGCCAGACCGGACCGCCGATCGAAGCGGAGATGTTGTTGCTGTGGAAGGGCGCGTACGTGTGGTTGAACTCCGTCGTCGCCAGCATGGACTGGTTGGTGAAGAAGTCCTCGGCGTTGCCATGATAGTGCGAGGTGCCGGATTTGGTGGTCATGGTCATCTCCACCGAACTGGCGCGGCCGTAGAGCACGGAGTAGGTGTTCGTCTGGATGCTGGTTTCCTGGATTGAGTCGGGGTTCGGCGTCAGGTTCAGCACTCCGGGCCGGATCGAGCTGGTTACATCCAGCCCGTCGACGATGAACATGTTTCCCACCGAACCCTGTCCGTTGGCGCTGGAATCGACCTGCGTTTCCGTCGAGTAGTTATCGCGGCCCGACCCGGGGCTGCCGTTGGACGTGACCCCCGTGCCGGTCACGCCCGGCGCCAGCGTCACCAGCGAGATCATGTTCTCGCCGGACAGCGGTAGATTCGAGAGCGTGCTGCTGGAAATCGTCTCCTGGATACGGTTATCGGCCGTGTCGAGGAGCGGCGATTGCGTGGTCACGTTGACGGTCTGGACGGAACTGCCCACCGCCAGCCTGATCGGCACATTCAGGACCTGATTGGTCTGAAGAGCCACCGCAACCGTGACTGTGCCGAACCCTTTTGCCGTCGAGGTGAGGTGGTAGTTCCCGGGCGCGAGGCTCGGGAAGGTAAAAACGCCCGACGCATTCGTTGTCGCCATGGTGATCTGGCCCGTCGCGTCATTGTCCAGCTTCATACCGGCATTCGGAACCACCGCGCCGCTGGAATCGACCACCGTTCCGGTCACGGTTCCGCTGAACTGAGCCAATGCACCCGGCGCCGACAGCGCCAGACACAGGTAAACGACCGAGGGCAAGAATCGGATCGGTTTCATCGACAGCGCCTCCTTGAAGCCGACAGGTCGGTATCGTTTTACACATCCAATATTGTGTACAACGTAGGGTTCGACAACCGGGGAACGGGGACCTTCAGAAACTCTGCAAAGGTACGACCATTCAAAGAAGCCTGTCAAGCGAAATTCCCCTGCTGGCCAGGATATCCCGGTCTCCACAGGGTCCGTCCTCTCCGGTTCACCCGCCCATTGACGGATGATTCCTCCGCGTCAATCAGCTTGATATGCCCGGAAAACGCAGACCCAACGGGGTTTTGGAGCCCTTTTGCCTCCGGAATCGCCAAGGCGGACGTCACCAACCTGCTCGTCCTCCGATTCCAGGATATGCTCCGCCAGAAGGTGCTGCGCCGGGGGAGCCGTCTGCCTTCTGAGCGTGAATTGGCAGCACATTTCAACGCCGCGCGCTCGTCCCTGCGCCAGGCACTTAAGGTGCTCGAAGATCATGGGTGTCGTCACTCAGAGAGTCGGTGATGGCAGTTACCTCAATACCGATACCTCCGCCATTCTTTCCGTGGCAATTGAGTTTCTTTTCTCCTCGATGACACATCGGTCCATGAGCTCACAGAGCTGCGTCTGTTGATTGAACCTGGTTTGGCGCGTCTGGCCGCGGAGCGCGCCACTGCCGAAGACGTGGCTCTCCTCCGCCAATCCATTCGCGATTTCGAGAACGCTGGCGGGGATACGCTGAAGATTGTTTCATCCGACCTTCTGTTTCACCGCGCCATATTCCAGGCGTCCAAAAACCGCGTCGCCGACATTGAGAGCCACGGCGAGCGCATCAGGTCCGTCACAACCTCCTCTGGCCAATCGGAAAATCCAACCTGCCCCCGCCTTCTGCATGGGCGTCTTCGTGGTATTGTGGAAGGTATGAAGTTCTGCCCGAGTCCCGCGACCATGTGTGCATGTTGTTGCACAGCGCGCTGGACTTGTGGGTGAATTAGCCTCTACCGGTTT
>JBAUGH010000098.1:0-7102 GCA_049679565.1 Acidobacteriaceae bacterium | reverse complement strand
GATTTACGGCGAGGTTCGCTACCACTTCCACTTTTAAAATGGAGATGTGCATGTCGTAGCTTCAGTTCCCAGGGCCGGCGAGAAGCGGCGATCGCTGCTCGCCGCCGTTCCCCTCCACTGGCATCTGCTCAGCCTCGACGCACCTACCGTCGCGGTGCTCTGGGCCTGGACCCTCGCCCGGGAAGTCGGCGCGCCGATTGCCTGGAGCACGCTCGCCGTCCTCGGCATCGGCACCTGGCTCATCTACGTGGGGGACCGTCTGCTCGACGGCCTCCCCGGCGCGCCGCGCATCGATCTCCGCGAACGCCACCGCTTCCACGCCCGCCATCGCCGTCCCTTGCTCGCGGCCGCCGCCGTCGCCCTGGTGGCGCTCCTGTGGCTCATTGCCCGCATGCCTGCGGCCGCGCGCCGCGAGGACGCCTGCGTCTTTGCCGTCGCTATGGTCTACGCCGCCGCCGTGCACCTGCCGTTCCTGCGTATCCGCTTTCCTCGCGAAGTGGTCGTCGCGGTGGTCTTCGCCTGTGCCTGCGCCGTTCCCGCATGGTCGTTAGCCGGCTATGCGCATCCCGATCTGACCGTCCTCGCGGCACTCTTTGCGGCCCTCTGCTGGCTCAACTGCTCCGCCATTCATGCCTGGGAGCGTGCCAGCGATGGCCGGCATCTGCGCCCGGCTCCATCCCGATGGCCGCTTGTCTCTTTGCTGGCCCGTGCCATCGCCGCCGCTTCGAGCTTCTTCCTGCTCCTCGCGTGGCGCAATCCCGGAGAGCTGCGCCTGGCCGCGGTTCTCTTCGCGTCGGCCATGCTGTTCTTCGCCCTCGATCGCGATTTCCGCCGATCGCTCAAGCGCCGCCCCCCGGACGCCGCCCCCTCGGCACTCACCATGCGCGTGCTGGCTGACGCTATCCTGCTCACCCCAATCCTGCTGCTCATTCCATGGCCGAAATAGCCCCGCCGCGGCGGCCGGACTGCCCGCAGTTTGACCGTGTCGCCCGCCTCTACCGCTGGATGGAATACGTCTCCTTCGGTCCCTGGCTGGAACGCTGCCGCTTCGCGCCCCTCGCCGCACTGGTCCCGCCGCGCGGGTCGGCCAGGAAAGCGCTCGTCCTCGGCGACGGCGATGGCCGCTTCCTGGCGCGTCTTCTCGCCGCCGGCCCCGCGCTCCACGCCGAGGCCGTCGACGGGAGCCCCGCCATGCTCCGTCTGCTCCGCGATCGCGCCCGCCGCTCCGGGACCGAAGACCGGGTGACTACGATCTGCGCGGATGCCCGCACCTTCACCCCGCCTGGCAATGGCTACGATCTCGTGGTCACCCACTTCTTTCTCGACTGCCTTAGTGCTGAAGATACGGCGGCGCTCCTCGACCGTATCCGCCCGCATCTCGCGCCGGGTGCCTTGTGGCTTGTCTCCGAATTCGAAGTGCCCGCGGGCAGCCCTGTCCGCGCCGCCTTCGCCCGCAGCCTGATCACGGCGCTTTACGCGGCCTTCCGGATCCTCACCGGCCTCCGCGTCCGGCAAATGCCGCCCTGGCGTGCGCTGCTTACCGAGGCCGGCTTCACGCCTCAGGCCTCGCAAACCTTGCTGGGGGGACTGCTGGTCTCGGAGCTCTGGCGATTCCAGGCAACCGCCATCCTCCCGAAGCGCTCCCACCAGAGAATGCCTCTTTCCGCCGCGACCCCCAACCGCCCCACGGACATTCCCGGCATCGATCCTGGCCCTGAACCGTTTCCGGGACTGCCCCCGGTCCCCCACCCCGATCCCGCACCGGGTCCGGCGCCGGAGCCCGATCCAGAGCCCTATCCCGGCCCCATTCCGGCTCCGCAGCCGGTCACGCGCAGCGCCTGATTCCGCGCAGGAGCACTCAAACCCGGCCGGCAAGGCCCGCGAAATTAACATTCGCGGCCTGTTCCCATTGTTACAATCGCGTTAAAAGCTCTTCGAAGGACTCCAGCACGAGGGCCGGAGCCTGACCTCCGGCATTTCAGCCATGAATCTGTATATCCTCCGCCACGCCAGCGCCGGCACGCGCCGCGCTAACCCTGTTGTTGACGTCAAACGCCCCCTCGACAAAGAAGGCAAGCAGCAATCCCTGCTCGTCGGCCGCTTCCTGAGCTCGCTGAATGTGCAGTTCGACCGGGTGGTTTCGAGCCCCCTTAAGCGCGCTCTGCAAACTGCGTCTCTGGTAGGCAACGAAACCGGTTACGACGCCAAAATCGAGATTTCTACGGCGCTCTCTCCCGAGGCCGGCGTTGCGAAGTTTCACGACCTGGTCCGCAGCCTGCAGAAATACGAGAACGTGCTCGTGGTCGGGCACAATCCTAATCTGGCCGTCTTTTTTGGATCGCTGCTGGCGCCGTCGACCCGGATCAGCACGCGCCTGCGCAAAGGGGCCGTCGCCCGCGTCGACTGCGACCGCCTGCCCGGCACCCTCCACTGGCTCGTCGACCCGCGGATCCTGCGAGGCCTCTACTCCAAAGCCACAAAGAGATCGCGTCCGAAGACCTCGCGGAAATAAGCCGCCTCTTTGCGGAGCGACCACAGCTCCAGCTCGGCGCCGGTGCGTCCGGGCAACAGTTCCAGCAGCACGCGTTTGGGATACACGCGCACCCGCACCTTCAGCACGTCGCTGGCCCGGTCCTGATTGAGCGCCACGGCCAGCCGCAGCAGCACTACTGCGCGCCGCACGTGCTCGTATTCGTCGGGAGGAACCTGGCGTATGGTCCGTCCCTCCGGCTCCGGCCGGCTTTTGCCCAGATAGCGCGCGATCGCCGATGTCACGACCCGCTGCTGCGGCGTGAATCCATACAGCTCGGAGTTGGCGATGATGTACTGCGCATGGCGGTGGTAGCCCTGGTGGTTCAGGAACTTGCCGATGTCGCGCAGCAGGGCCGCGGCTTCCAGCCAGGTTTTGTATTCCGGCGGCAACTCGTGCACCGCGGCCAGATCGCGAAAGAGCTGGGCCGCATGACCGCGCACCGGCTCCGCCTGGCGGGGATCGACCCCATAGCGACGGCAGGCCTCTTCCACCGCCTGCCAGCGATCCCGTTCGAACTCCCGGTGCAGCGACGCGCGCGGATCCTGCTCGGCCAGCATCTGCGCGAGGATGCCGTCGCGCAACCCCATCGGCGAATAGCGGAAGCCGCGCAACCCCAGACCCTCCAGCACCTCGGAGAAGACGTGCGCGCCGGCCACGATGATTTCCGAGCGCCGCGGCCCGATGCCGGGCACCTGCGAGCGCTGGCCGTTATTCATCTTCGCCAGCTTCGCCGTCAGCTTGCGCACCGTCGCCGCCGGCGTCAGGTCGACGCTGCCCGGGCCTTTGCCGCGCTTTTTGCCGATCGCCTTCGCGGCATCCGATAAGGCCGCGGCGGTGCCCGAGGTGGCAATCGTCAGCCGCACGCCGGCCGAATCGATGCGCCGGTTCGCCCGTCGCAATTCGCGGCCGATGAACTGGCGCATGCGCGCGATTTCATCCTTCCCCGGCACTTCGCTGCGCAGAAAATCCTGGGTGAGCCGCACCGCGCCCAGCGGCAGGCTGATGGTCTCGCGAATGCGCTTGTGCTCCGACAGGGTGATCTCGCAGCTGCCGCCGCCCACGTCGATGAGCACACACCGCCCGCCTGCCCCGGCCTCGTTCTCCACCACGCCGCGATGGATGAGCCGCGCTTCTTCGAGCCCGGAGATGATCTCCACGTCCCAGCCGGTCTCGTCGCGCACCCACGCCAGGAAGGCGCGGGAGTTGCGGGCGTCGCGCATGGCCGAGGTGGCCACCGCGCGCACCCGGTCTGCGCCGTGCGTCTGCACCGCTTTGTAGAAGCGCTTCAGGGTGCGCAGCGTCGCGGCCATGGCCTCGGGGGAAACAATCCCCGACTCGAAGACGCTTGCCCCCAGCCGCGTCACCTCGCGGTCTTCATGCACCGTGCGCAGCCGGTGCTGCACCACGCGGCCAATCTTCAGCCGGCAGGAGTTCGATCCGATATCGATGGCCGCAAAAGTCTGCATGATCCCCTGAAACGCCGCTTTCTCCCCCGATCCCCGGCCCTGCTCCTGGCTACCGGGCTATCAGCCTGCCTTTGCTGAACGCTGCAGGCCGGACGCTGCTTTTGTTGCCAGCCATTCCCCCATCAGCCGCCCGCGCAGTTTGGCCACGGTCTTCATGGCGCAGACGAAGTGCTGCTCCCGCCGCGCCTCCAGCAGCGCGAGCAGCTCCGCCGCTCCGTCACCGAGAGCCGTGTGCGCTTCCTCGGCCAGTACCATCCAGTCATGCCAGTCGCCAATCTCATCCTGCAGCTTTTTGAGTGTCGCGCCCACCTGCTGGGCGTGCGCATCGCCCTGCGCCGCCAGTTCCGCGACGTAGCGCGCCTTCTTTGCGCCTTTGCGGAAATCGTGCAGATTGCCGGCGTCCAGCAGCTGCATCTCGGTCGCCAACCGCGCAAAGCTGTCCAGAGCCACCACGCCGGGCGGCTTCTTTCTCGCCGCGCGCCCGCGCCGCACGCGCAGGGCCGCTTCGAAATCCTCCAGCCGCTTCTCCAGCTTAGCCAGCATCCCGCCTGCCTGGTCCTGCAGGTCCTGTGCCAGGCGGTTGCGCTTGTGTTTCAGCCACGCGTCGAGGTCATCCGCCTGTTGCTCGACTCCGGTCATCCGCCGTCCCGCGGCTGTCTCCAGTCCATCGAGCCTGGCTGGTTCCGGCGGGACGCCCTGCGCCTCCGTTGCGGCGTTCGCATCCTGCCGCTCGGCCCCCGGATCGAGCGCCCGCTCCATCAGTTTCTCCAGCAGCCTGCGATGCACGTCGAGATCGCGCACCGGGCCGGCGGCTCTGCGGATCTTCTTCAGCTGCCGCAGCAGTTCTGTCGCCGCCGCCCGTACCGGTTCCGCATGGTCTCCATCCGGCAGCTTGCGAACCCGGTCTTCCAGCGTCGCCTGCAGCCGCCGCGTTCCTGTGCGCGTGTCGTGGACGGCATCCACGTCGGGATCGTGCGCACACTTCTGCAGGTTCTCGCGCACCTTTTCCGCCAGCCGCCGCACGTCGTCGAGATCGTGAGTCATGTCCGCATCCCTGCCCGTTCCGGAGCCTCACTGTTATTCTGAACTTTGCGCCGAGCTACGAACAAATGACCTACCCTCCTTTGTCGAGAACTCCGACGCTCGCCCCGTCCGCGCAGCCTTCACTCTACTCCACGCCCCGCCGCGCGTGGACCCTCCTCCTGCTGGTATTCCTGGCGGTCTATTTTGCCGCTCTGTTTACCCCCGCGGTGCTCGACGACGCCGACGCCACGCACGCCCAGGCGGCCCAGCACATCCTTGCGAGCGGCGACTGGGTCACGATGTATGTCGACGGCATCCGCTACCTGGAGAAGCCGCCGCTGCCCGACTGGATGGTCGCGGTCGACTACGTCCTCTTCGGCCAGAACGCGTTCGCCACTCATCTGCCGATGGGCCTGGCGGTGCTCGGCTGCGCCTGGCTCGCCTGGCTGTGGAGCCGCCGCGCCTGGGGCAATCGTGCCGCCTTCTACTCCGCCCTGGCCATCCTCACTTCCGTCGGCGTCTTCCTCTTTACCCGCACCCTCATCCCCGAATCCATCCTCACCTTTTTCCTCATCCTTGCGCTCTACAGCTTCCTCACCGGCCTCGAGGACCGCAAGCCCGCGCGCCTGTACATCGCCTACGCGGCCATCGCGATCGCGCTGCTCGCCAAAGGCCTGATCGCGCCCGTCTTTTTTGTGGCGGCGGTCGTGCCGTATCTGCTCATCACCGGAGAGTGGCGGCGCTGGCGGCAGATGCGCCTCTTCACCGGCCTGCTGCTCTTCCTCGCTATCGGCGCACCGTGGCACATCCTCGCCGGCCTGCGCAATCCCGACTACGGCAATCCCGTCGGCAACGTCCCCAGCCCCGGCCACGTTCACGGCTTCTTCTACTTCTACTTCATCAACGAGCATTTCCTGCGCTTTCTCGGCAAGCGCTACCCTCACGACTACAATCGCCAGCCGTGGTGGGTCTTCTGGTGCGGCCAGCTCATCTGGATCTTCCCCTGGAGTCTCTTTCTCCCCGCGGCCGTGCGTCGCGCGTGGCGCAACCGCCATCTGTTTTATTCCGACCTGCGCTACGACGCGACCAACACCATCCAGTTCCTCGACCCGAAGATGAGCGCATGGGAGTCCTCCGCGCTCGCCGCGCGCCTCCGCTTCCGCGCCCGCAGCGGCCTGCTGCTGGCCCTCTACAGCGTCTTCGTCCTCATCTTCTTCTCGCTCTCGACCAACCAGGAGTACTACACCTGGCCGATCTATCCGGCCGTGCTCATGTTGATCACGGGGGCCCTCGCCACGCTCGAAGAGGGGCCCGTGGAGCGCAGGCGCTCCGCCCTCCCGTGGATCAGCGGCGCGCACATTTTCTTCGTGCTCTGCGGCCTGCTGGCCGCGGCTCTGCTGGCTCTGGGACTATGGGAGTCCCGCCACCTGCCCTACATCGCCGACATCGGCACCCTGATGGCGCACCGCGACGTCGGCGGATACACTCTGTCGCTCTCCCACTTTTTCGACCTCACTGGACCTTCGTTTGCCGCGCTGCGCCTGCCCGCCATCCTGGCTGCGGCGGCGTTCTTCTTCGGCCCGCTTGCCGCCTGGCGCCTGCGCCGTCAGGGACACGCCTTTGAAGCCACGGCCTCCATCGGATTCACCATGGCCGTCATCCTCATCGCTGCGCACATCGCCTTCGTGCGCTTCCAGCCCATGCTTTCCTCCAGGGCGATGGCCACCACCATTGACCGCATCGTGGCCGAGCCGGGCAACGCCGATTCCGTGCTGATGCTCTACGGGGATCAGTCCGACGGCTCGTCCATTATCTTTTACACGCACCGCCAGGCACTCCTCGTGCATGGCAAAACCTGGTACTTCTCCCCGCAGAAGGATGAGGACCGCGACCAGCTCTTCGGCTCCTCCATGATCTGGGGCTCGGACTATCCCGACGCCCCGCACATCTTCCTCAGCGATGAGGACCTGCTCCGCCTGTGGGGCACCGGCCCGCGGAAATTCCTGTTCGTCCCCGCCGAGTTCCACCAGCACGTTGAGGCGCTGCTCGGCTCGCGCCTGATCCTCGTCCAGGCGCTCTC
>JBAUGH010000097.1:0-8833 GCA_049679565.1 Acidobacteriaceae bacterium | reverse complement strand
GCCACCGCTTCGGCCTTGTCCCGAGCGAGGCGCAGAACATACGCGATCGGCGATTCCCCCGGCCGCACATCTTCGCACACCTCCCCAGGGAGGACCCGGAACGCGTATCCCGCCTGCGCCAGCAAATCGCGGCGGCGCGGCGAAGCCGAAGCAAGCACCAGCATGAAGAAATTATGGCAGAGGTCAGTGGGCGAAACCCGCCACCCCGCTTACGAATGCTCCGGGCTCGACCCCGGCTCCGGAAAATCCGAGTCGGCGTCCTTGATCTCCTCGTCGCTGTCCCGGTGCGGCAGCTGATTCGCCATGCGGTTGTGCGCTTCGCCGGGATGGGTAGCGGGGTTGTCTTCGATCGCGCCCTTCTCCAGATCCGCGTCTTTGGATTTCATCGTTTCCTCCCGGCCGGCGAATGAGTGTTCCCGAGATGGATGCGCCCCAGGCGCGCGCGCGATGCTTCCCGGAAGCTTGACCTGCTATTTTGGACGCGATGGACCAAGCCGTCAATCCGCAATCCCTGCTCGCAGTCGCCCTCGCCGAAGCCCGCACCGGCCGTGCTGAAGGCGGCATCCCCATCGGCGCGGCCCTCTTTACCCGCGAAGGGAAGCTCCTCGGCGCAGGCCGCAATCGCCGCGTGCAGCACGGCGATCCATCAGCGCACGGTGAGACCGACGCCTTCCGCAACGCCGGCCGCCAGCGCTCGTACCGCGACCTGATCATGGTAACGACGCTCGCTCCCTGCTGGTACTGCAGCGGCCTGGTGCGCCAGTTCGGCTTCCGCACCGTGATCGTCGGCGAGAGCCGCACCTTTCAGGGCGGCGTCGCGGCCCTCCGCGAGCTGGGCGTCGAAATCATCGACCTCGACTCCCGGGAGTGCGTCGATCTCCTCGCCGGATTCATCCGCGAGCATCCCGAAATCTGGAACGAAGACATCGGCGAGTAGAGGGGTCGTCGCCGCATTCGTGCCTGCATGGGGAGTCTCCTTGTCACAAAGAGGAATTTTCGTCCGTCCTATGGATGACGAGGCAATCCAGGAGAATGTCATCGATGGATGAACGCGACTGGCTGGCGGAGCAATTCGAGCAGAACCGGGGACACCTGCGCGCGGTGGCTTACCGCATGCTGGGCTCGCTGAGCGAGGCCGAAGATGCCGTCCAGGAGTGCTGGCTGCGCACCATGCGTCCCGACATGGAGACCGTCGCCAACCTGCGCGCCTGGCTCACCACCGTCGTAGCGCGCGTCTGCCTCGACATGCTGCGGTCCCGGAAGTCGCGCCGCGAAGAGCCGCTGGAAGTTCCCGGCGCCGAGCCGGCTCCTGTGGCGGCCCTCACGCCCGATCCGGAAAGCGAAGCGCTCCTGGCCGATTCGGTCGGATTCGCCATGCTCGTCGTCCTCGACCGACTCAGCCCCGCCGAGCGCGTCGCGTTTGTCCTCCACGATTTGTTCGATGTCCCCTTCGATGACATCGCCCGCATCGCCGGCCGCACCCCTGAGGCCACCCGTCAACTCGCCAGCCGCGCCCGTCGACGCGTCCGCGGGGCCAGCGAGCTTGCCCCAACGGAACTGGCCGAGCATCGCTCCCTGGTCGACCGCCTTCTCGCCGCCCTGCGCCAGGGCGATGCCGCTGCCGTCGTCGCGGTGCTGGCTCCCGACTTTGCCCTCCACGCCGATGCCGTGGCTGCCGTAGCCCTCGCCGGTGTCCCGCCCGACATCCACGGCGCCGAAGCCTGGGCCCGCGTAGCGGTGAAGTCCGCCCGCGGCGCTCAATTCGCCCGCCCGGCCCTGGTCGAAGGCGAAGTGGGCGTGGTTATTGCGCCCCGCGGCCGTCTCTTCCGCGTCCTGCGCCTTACCTTCCGCGAAGCCAGGATCGCCCATATGGAATTCATCGGCGATCCCCAGCGCTTGAGCGTCCTCGATCTCGGCGTGCTCGACCTCGGTGCCGTCAGCGACTGAAAACGCGTGTGTTGCGAGCCTCCGCCGCGCGCCCTCTCCCGCCCGCGAACAACGCGGCCCGGCCCCTGGCAGCGCGCTTGCCGATCAACAGTGACGATTGTCACCGACAGTTGTTCTGCTCTTGCTCCAATCTATAGCTGACGCACGTACCGGTTGCCATCCTCATCGCACAGGCTGGCCGCCAGCGGCGACGCCGGAGAAATCCTTCTCCGCCCACAACGGCATTTGGGCTCGCTCACGCCCCGGGCGGAACGGACAACCCGCACCGCGATTGCCTCGGGCAGTCGGGGAGTACAACATGCCGCTCTACGCAGAACGCCCGCCTCTGCCCTCCGACGACAAGCGCTGGAGAATCGTGAATGGCACCATGCGCAAGCATGGCTACTCGCGCAACGCCCTCATCGAAACCCTGCACACCGTACAGTCCTCGTTCGGCTTCCTGGATGAGCCCGCAATCCGGTTCGTCGCGACTTCTCTGCGGGTCCCGCTCAGCCAGGCCTACGGCGTGGTGACCTTCTACCACTTCTTCAGCCTCAAGCCTCCCGGCAAACACACCTGCACCGTCTGCACCGGAACCGCCTGCTACATCAAGGGCTCCGACAAGCTGGTGGCGCAGACCGAGAAGCTGCTCGGGATCAAACCCGGCGAGACCACTCCCGACGGCGAAGTCTCGTTCACCACCGCCCGCTGCGTGGGTGCCTGCGGCCGCGCCCCGGTGGTGCTGCTCGATGGCGAGCTTTCCGGCCAGATGGAGGCCCCCGAGCTCAGGCTCCAGCTCGAAAGGTGGACCACCCAATGAACGCCGAAGAGCTGCACGAGATTGCCGCGGCCGCCATCGAGGAGCGCGCGAAGTTCGACCACCAGATCAACGTGTGCATGGGCACCGGCTGCCTCTCCCAGCACAGCGACAAAGTCAAAGCCGCCATCGAGAAGGAAGTCGATGCCTGCGGAAAGAGCTGCCATGTGCGCCGCACCGGCTGCATGGGGCTGTGCGCCGCCGGGCCGATGGTCCTCGTTGAGCCCACTGAAACCCGCTACGGCCACGTCCACGAAGCCGACGCGAAAGAGGTTGTCGCCTCGCTCGGCGGCGCGCCCGTCGCCCGCCTCGATCCGCAGCTCGGCGGATATTTCGAGGGCCAGCATCACGTCGTGCTCGAGAATTCCGGGCACATCGATCCCGAGAATATCGAAGAGTACATCGCGCGCGGCGGCTATGAAGCGCTGGTCAAGGCCCTGACCGACATGACCCCGGTCACCGTGATCGATCAGATTTCCAAAAGCGGGCTGCGCGGGCGCGGCGGCGGCGGCTATCCCACCGGCCTCAAATGGGAGACCGTCGCTCGCGTCAAAGGCGCGCAGAAATACGTCATCTGCAATGGCGATGAAGGCGATCCCGGCGCGTTCATGGATCGCAGCGTCCTCGAAAGCGATCCCCAGCGGGTGATCGAAGGCATGACGATTGCCGCCTACGCCATCGGCGCAAGCAGGGGCTACATCTATGTCCGCGCCGAATACCCCCTGGCCGTCCAGCGGCTGACCGTCGCCCTGCGCGAGGCCCGCCGCCGCGGCTTCCTCGGCGCCGCCATCTGCGAGACGACCTTCAACTTCGATATCGACATCCGCCTCGGAGCCGGCGCCTTTGTCTGCGGCGAAGAAACCGCGCTGATCGCCTCCATCGAAGGCAAGCGCGGAACTCCGCGTCCCCGCCCGCCCTATCCCGCGGTCTCCGGCCTGTGGGGCGATCCCACCCTGATCAATAACGTGGAGACCTTTGCCAACGTGGCGCCCATCATCCGCCACGGCGGCGAGTGGTTCTCCTCGATGGGCACCGCCCGCAGCAAAGGAACCAAGGTCTTCGCCCTGACCGGCAAAATCCAGCGCACCGGCCTCGTCGAAGTGCCTATGGGCATGACCCTGCGCCAGATCATCTTCGGCATCGGCGGCGGCGTTCCCGACGGAAGAAAGTTCAAGGCCGTCCAGACCGGCGGACCCTCGGGGGGCTGCGTCCCCGAAGAACACCTCGACCTCTCCATCAGCTACGACGCCCTCATCAGCGCCGGCTCCATGATGGGCTCCGGCGGCATGATCGTCATGGACGACACCTCCTGCATGGTCTCCGTCGCCCGCTTCTTTATGGAGTTCTGTATGACCGAGTCCTGCGGCAAGTGCGTGCCCTGCCGCGCCGGCACCGTGCAGATGTACGAGCTGCTGACGAAGATCTGCAAAGGCGAAGCCACCCATCGCGATCTCGATCGGCTCCTCTCGCTCTGCGAGGTGGTCGGCGCCACCAGCCTCTGCGGCCTGGGGCAGACAGCCCCGAACCCGGTGCTCAGCACCCTGCGCTACTTCAAACATGAGTACCTCGCGCACATCGACGAGAAGCGCTGCCCCGCGGGCGTGTGCGAGTGCAGTCCGGCCGCAGTCGAAGCCGCGGAGGTGCACGCATGAGCGCCGAAGCCAACGTTCGTACCCTGGTCATTGACGGCGTGGACATCAGCGCCCGGCCCGATCAGACCATCCTCGAAGCCGCGCGCGAGCACAACATCGCCATTCCCACGCTCTGCCACCTCGAAGGCCTGTCCAGCATCGGCTCCTGCCGCCTCTGCCTCGTCGAAGTCAAAGGCGCGCGGCGCCTGCTCCCCGCCTGCGTCACTCAGGTGCAGGAAGGCATGGAAGTCACCACCCATTCCCCGAAGATCGACCAGTATCGCAGGACCATCCTCGAGCTGTTCTTCGCCGAACGAAACCACGTCTGCTCCGTCTGTGTGGCCAACGGCGCCTGCGAGCTGCAGAACCTGTCGCTCCAGCTGGGCATGACCCACGTCGAGCTGCCCTACCAGTATCCCCAGCTCCCGGTGGATGCCTCCCATCCCCGCTTCACCGTCGATCACAACCGCTGCGTGCTCTGCACCCGCTGCGTCCGCGTCTGCTCCGAGATCGAAGGCGCCAATACCTGGGGCGTCATGGGCCGCGGCGCCCAGTCCCTGGTCATCACCGACCTCAAAGAGCCGTGGGGCGATTCGGAAACCTGCACCAGTTGCGGCAAGTGCGTCCAGGTCTGCCCCACCGGTGCGCTCTTCGAAAAAAGCCGCGCCGGCAGCAAAACCCACAAGCATCCCGAGTTTCTGCCGTATCTGCGCATCATGCGGGAAGGGGATCAGCCATGAGCGTAACCGCGAATCAAACCGCGAACGAACTGAAGACCCTGGCCACCGTCTGGCTCGATGGCTGCTCCGGCTGCCACATGTCGCTTCTCGATATGGATGAGCGCCTCATCGAGCTGAGCAGCCGGTTCCGCCTGGTCTATTCGCCCCTCGTCGATCGCAAGACCTTCCCCGATACCGTGGACCTTACCCTCGTCGAAGGCGCCGTGGCCAGCGAAGACGACCTCATGAAGATCCGCAAAATTCGCGAGCACTCCCGCATCCTCGTCTCGCTCGGCGACTGCGCCCTCACCGGCAACGTCTCCGCCATGCGCAACTCCTGCGGCGTGCAGCCCGTCCTGTTCCGGGTCTACGAACAGAACGCCGATCTCCAGAAGCAGGTGCCCACCGTCGGCGTGCCCCCGCTGCTCGATCGCGTCCGTCCGGTGCACGAGGTCGTCCCGGTCGACGTGTTCGTCCCCGGGTGTCCTCCTTCGGCCGACACCATCTATCAGGTCCTGTCCGAGCTGCTGGCAGGCAGGATTCCCACGCTCGAAGGCGTCGCCCACTTCGGCTGACAGGAGGGCAAGCATGTCGCGCACCATCACCATCGATCCCGTCACTCGCCTCGAAGGACACGGCAAGATCACCCTCCAGCTCGACGAAGCGGGTATCGTGCAGGACGCGACCTTCCACGTGACCCAGCTGCGCGGGTTCGAGAAGTTCTGCGAGGGCCGCCCCTTCTACGAGATGCCCAACATCACCGCGCGTATCTGCGGCATCTGCCCGGTGAGCCACCTGATCGCCTCCTCCAAGGCATGCGACGCCATCCTCGCCGTGCGCATTCCTCCGGTCGCGGCCCAGCTCCGCCGCGTGCTCAACCTCGCCCAGCTCATCCAGTCCCACGCTCTCAGCTTTTTCTACCTGTCCTCCCCCGACCTGCTGCTGGGCATGGATGCGCCGCCCGAGGAGCGCAGCATCCTCCACATCGCCCACTCCCACCCCTCCATTGGCGCCGACGGCGTGGCCCTGCGCCAGTTCGGCCAGCGCATCATCGAGATCATGGCCGGCCGCCGCATCCATCCTGGCTGGACGGTGCCCGGCGGCGTCAACGAGCCGCTCAGCGCAGACAAGCGCGACCGCATCCTCGCCATGATTCCCGCGGCCACCGCGGCCATTGAGCGCACCCTCGCCTGGTTCAAAGCCAGCCTCGACAGGTTTTCCGCCGAGATCGAAGTCTTCGCCAATTTCCCCACTCTGTTCATGGGCATGGTCGATGAGCGCGGCCTCGCCGAATACTACGACGGCCCGCTCCGCGTCATTGATTCGGAAGGCAACATCATTGCCGGCGAGCTCCAGCCCGCCCGCTACGCCGACTACATCGGCGAAGCCGTCGAGCCCTTCACCTACATGAAGTTCCCCTACTACCGCCCGCTCGGCTATCCCGGCGGAACCTACCGCGTAGGCCCTCTGGCCCGCCTCAACCTCGCGGATCGCTGCGACACCCCGCTGGCCGATGTCGAGTGGCGCGAGTTCCGGGCCATGTCCGCCAAGCCGGTGCTCAGCTCCTTCCATTACCACTACGCGCGGCTGATCGAAATGCTCTATGCAGCCGAAAAGATAGAAGAGGTCATGGCGGATCCAGGCATTCTCGACAAGCACGTGCGGGCCACCGCCGCCGTCAATAACCTCGAAGGAGTGGGAGTCGCGGAGGCCCCGCGGGGCACTCTGATTCACCACTATAAGGTGGACGAGAACGGCCTGATCACCTGGGCGAACCTGGTCATCGCCACCGGCCACAACAACGCGGCCATGAACCGCGGCATCCTGCAGACCGCCCGCCATTACGTGCAGGGCGACCGGATCGCCGAGGGCATGCTGAATCGGGTGGAAGCCGTGGTCCGCACCTTCGACCCATGCCTCAGCTGCTCGACCCATGCCATGGGGCAAATGCCCCTCGCCATCGAGCTCCGCGCGCCGGACGGAAGTCTGGTGCGCGAGGTGCGGAGGGGCTGAGGCGGGACGCTATGCAGGCAATGAATGCTAAAGCGTCTCCGCCTCCCGCACCTGACGAGCGCGCTCGCCAGCCAGGGTCCGCCGCTCCCCGCGAGCCAGGCAAAGCCCACCCCGCTCTGCTCCTGGCCTGCGGCAACTCTCTCCGCCAGGATGACGGCATCGGCTTGCGCATCGCCGAGGCCGCCGAACAACTCTTCCCCTCCTCGCGTCTGCGAATTGTGGCGGCCCAGCAGTTCACCCCCGAGATGGCCGCCGATCTGGCCGAAACCGAGCTGGTCATCTTTGTCGATGCCTGCCTCACCGACGATCCCGGAGCCATTCGCGTCGTCCCGGTGACCGCCGAAGCCGAGCTGCCTGAGACCCACCGGCTCGATCCCCCGGCGCTGCTGGCCATGGCCGAAACCTTCTGCGGCCACGCGCCCGCCCACGCGTTTGCGCTCACCATCGGCGCCGGCCACTTCGGCTACGGCGAGCCCATCTCCGGACGCGTCTGCCAGGCAGTGCCCCGGGCGCTGCGCCTCGTCACCAACCTGGTCACCGCGTTTGCGCCGCGAGCCTGACCGGTTCGTGAGCCTGATCCATCCCGCATCTCGCACGGAGACCTCCGCCCTGCCTTCGAGCCGCAACCAGGCCCGGTGATGACTGTCACATCCCCGCCAACCTCCCCGGGAGGATGATGGCTGACGGTCAATCGTTCCCGGGGTCCGCTGGCTGAACGCGCCCTGCCGTGCAGAATCCCGCATGGCAGCCAAATGCGCTCGCCCCGCCCCTCATCGGCGTTCGGGAACGGCGGATCGTGGAGGGTTACGATGCAGGGTTCTTTCCGTCTCCTGGCCGTCGCTGGGTTGAACGCGGCCGCATTCTCCGCTCTGCTCCTCTTTTCGGGATGCACCCGATCGGCTCCGACCGCTCCCCCGGCACAGCAGCCCGCCGCCCGGACCCAAGCCGCCCCCGCCGGCCCGGTGGCCGCCAAAGATGCCTTCTATCCCATGTATAAGGCCGCGCGCGCCTGGGCGCCCGACATCTCCGTCTTAAGGATCACCGCCAAGTCCCTCGCCGGCTATAAAAACGAGGCCGGCAAAGCCGTTATGTGGGAAGCCGTTTTTGCTTCTCCCGGCAAAGCGACCTATCGCGTCTTTACCTACTCGACCGTCGATGTTCCCGCGTCCATGATCTATAAGGGCGTCAACGGCGGCCTCGAACTGCCCTGGGGCGGCGCCACACGCGACGTCATGCCCATCGATCTCTCGCTCTTTACCGTCGATTCCGACGCCGCTTATCAGGCGGCCGCCGCTGACGGCGCCGAGTGGCTCAAAAAGAACCCCGGCAAAGAGCTGGCCGTCCTCGAGATGGGCGACACCTGGCGGTTCCCCGTCCCCGTCTGGCACGTCATGTGGGGCACAGCCAGCGCCGGCTACGCCGCATGGGTCGACGCCAGCACCGGCAAAGTCCTCAAGCGCTGACCGCCCCGCAACGACGCTCCATGGCGATAGAACCGCAGCGTTACCGAAGTGTATCTCCGGAAGGGGATGCTCCTTTTGCATCCGTAGCTGATACAGTAAAGCCCATTCCGATCCTCCCCCTGGAAACCGGATGCTCTGCTGCTGATGTTTCTGATGGCGGGAAACGGACATGAGAAGCGCGAATCTCGACCTGCGCGCCGGCGTTTGCCTGGCTGACGTATTGACTGCGGCGGCGCTTCTTTCCCTCGTCGCCCTCCTCGGCTG
>JBAUGH010000096.1:0-1914 GCA_049679565.1 Acidobacteriaceae bacterium | reverse complement strand
TCCCCGGCTCGCAAATTCCCTTCGTCAAAGGCGGCGATCGCGACAAGGCCACTCTCGACATCATCGGCCAGGTCAAAGACATGGCCGGCCACGACATCGGCGATGTCCGCGACACCGTCAAGCTGGCCGTCGACCAGTCCCAGCAGGTTCGCCAGAAGAACGTGCAGTACACCACTGGCTTCAATCTCCCGGTCGGCAAGTACCACGTCAAATTCGTGGTGCGCGAGAATGAGACCGGCCAGATGGGGTCCTTCGAAACCGATCTCACCGTCCCCGACCTGCACAAGCTGCCGCTCAAAATGAGCTCCGTCATCCTCGCCAGCCAGCGCATGCCGGCGGGAAAGAAAGCCGACAGCCCATTGGTCCGCGACGGTCAACAGCTGGTGCCGAATCTTCCCCACGTCTTCCGCCAGGACCAGCACCTCTACCTGCTCTACGAGGTCTACGATCCCACCAAAGCCCCGGCCGAAGCGAAGCCCGCCGCGGCGCAATCCGGCAAGGAAGAAAAATCCGATAAGGCCGCCGGCGAGCCGGTTCGCGTGATGACCAGCATCGAGTTCCTCTCCGGCTCTGCCATGGCCTTCCAGACCCCGGTCGTCCAGGCGACGCAGCTCAACGTCCCTTCGCGCGGCGCCGTCGTTTTCCAGTTTGACGTTCCCCTCGACAGCCTTAAGCCCGGCACCTATATCTGCCAGATCAACGTTATCGACGACGCCGGCGGCGACTTCACCTTCCCCCGCACCGCCGTGCTGATCCGCCCGGCGCCAACCGCCGCGCCCGCGCCCTCGGCCGCGCCCGCCGTCTCACCCGGCACAAGCGCCAACTGACTTTTTCGCTGCCGCCTGCCGTGCTACCCTCGGGCCAACATGAGCACCGCCTCGGCTCAAAAAGTCGACCGCCGCTCCCGCCCCCGCCGCTTCCACGCTGACCAGCCGGCTCGCATCCAGGAGCTCGAAGGCCTGCCGCTGGCGACCTTCCCTCAGCGCGTGCTCGGCTGCGCGGTCGATCTTTTCCTCGCCATCCTCTTCTGGGCGCCCGTTGAACTGCTCTGGCGCGTCAAAGTGCTCCACCAGCAGCGTGTCCACCTTGTCTGGGATTTCCACGAGGCCGGAAACCTCATCTTCATGTTTCTTTACTTCGGCCTCGCCAATTACCTGGGCAACGGACGTACCCCCGGCAAGTGGGTCGCGCGCACCCGCGCCCTCTCGCTGACCCATCCTCGCCTCGGCCTCTGGCAGTCCATCGAGCGCGGCCTCGGCTACGGCGCCGCCGTTCTCGAAGGCGGCCTTGGCTTCCTCCAGTTCTTCTGGGACAAGAACCGCATGTGCGCCCAGGATCGTCTCGCCGAGACCATCGTCATCGACACGCGCAGCAAGTCCCGCTAACCGCTCTCCCCGCGGCGAGGAACCTTTCGCAGCACGTATCTGTTTCGTACCCTCTTATCCACGTGTTTTTTACCCCGCGCCCTTGCTCCTCACCTGCGACCCTGGGATAATCGGCACGAGGAGCGGTGTACCGCATCGGTGAATCGATACAGCCGCCATGATGTTCTTCGCATACTGCGCATCTCCTCCCGGCAACTCAGCGGATGGGAGCGAGCCGCCCTCATCCCCGCCGCCTCCGACTACAACTTCCAGGACCTCGTTCAGCTTCGCAAACTCCGCGACCTCCGCGCCTCACGCATTTCCGCCTCCAGCATCCGCGCCAGCGTCTCCGCCATGAAGGCCGTCTCCGGCATGGCCAATCCGCTCCTCGAAGCCGGAGTAGCGGCCCGCGGCCCCCGCCTGGTCTTCCGCCATTCCGGCGCCACCATGGACCCCATCGCCGGACAGTTCGAGTTCGATTTCGAGGCCGGAGGACCGCGCCTTGCCGCCGTCGACGATGGCGCTCAAACCGCCGCCCTGAAGCAGACCA
>JBAUGH010000095.1:0-3212 GCA_049679565.1 Acidobacteriaceae bacterium | reverse complement strand
CAGTGGGTATCGCAGCAGGTTCCGGACGGGCACGACTGGCTGGAGTACATGCTGCCGACGGCGTCGGATTCCACGCCCCTCTCGCAGAAGACGATGGGGGTGATGAACCACTTCTCGATCGCGGTGGTGAACATGGAACAGACGGTCACGACGCTGTATTCAGGCGACCGGCTGGGCGATGCGGCGGCGCGTCCGCAGATTGGGCGGGACGGCAAGTGGCAGTTCAACCTCTACGATCCGGACGGGACGCGGGCCGAGCTGATGGAGTATTCGGCGGCGGCCAAGCCGTGCTGCTCGGGATTCACCGCGGTCGATCCGACGCCAACCGGGCAGCCGTAGGGATCTGGACGGAACCGGGGTAACAGTTTTACCGGTTATCACAGTCCAGGCGGCGATTACTGGAAAGCTACCGCATTGTGGCGATTGGGTCATGGCGGGCCGGGCGCTATCACGATACGTTTGAGCCATCCCCGGAAGGTCGGAAAGGAAGCAGGGTTCCCTGGCCCGATCGACTCCGACGGATCGCCCCGCACATGCGAGAGATGGATGAGCGTGGGCCGATCGAGGGAGGAGGAACACGATGATTGACGCCTGCCTTGAGTTGTTGCTCGGATGCCTTCACCGCAACCAGACGTGGCCCTTCACGCTGAACAAGACGTGCTATACGGTGTGCCTGGACTGCGGCCGGGAGCTGCCGTATTCCTGGGGGGCGATGCGTTCGCTGAAGCCGGCGGAATGCGGGAACGAGCGTCCTCGCGCCTGCCGGGAAGTAAGCCAGGCCGCCTGACTCGCAGGCGGTTCTGCCTGGGATGACGAGGGCACGAGTGAAGTCGCGCCCTGAGTCAAAAGCTGCGGCAAGGTTGCCGCTCTTCGATGCATGCTACGGGGTCCGCACGGACGCCGGCTGCACCCGCAGGCCGCGGCGGAAAAATTAACACGCGGCGCCGACATCCTTATGTAACAATGCCCTGTCTTAAAACCGACCCGGAATGATCTCCGAGCACGCGGGAGGAAAGGGCATGTCCGAGGGCAGGCGCTGGGGTATCGCTTTTGCGGGAATTCTGATGCAGATGGCGCTGGGCGCCGTCTATGCGTGGAGCGTGTTTCGCACGCCGCTGGTGAAGCAGTTTCACTGGAGCATTTCGCAGGTCACGCTCACCTTCACCATTTCCATCTTCGTTCTGGGATTCGCGGCTTTCTTCGGGGGGTTGTGGCTGAACCGGAAAGGCCCGCGGCCGGTGGCGCTGACGGCGGGGGTGCTGTACGGGCTGGGGGTGTTCCTGGCGTGTTTTTCGGCCAACAAGCTGTGGTGGCTCTACCTTTCCTATGGGGTGATTGGAGGGACGGGGCTGGGCTTCGGCTACATCGTGCCGATTGCGGTTCTGGTGAAGTGGTTTCCGGACAAGCGCGGGCTGATTACGGGGGTCGCGGTGGGCGGATTCGGCGCGGGGGCGCTGGTGACGGCGCCGGTGGCATCGCGGCTGATCCAGAGCGTGGGGGTGCTGCACACGTTCGCGTATCTGGGCATCGCGTATCTGATCGTGGTGATGGCATCGGGATGGTTCATGCAGAATCCGCCGGCGGGGTACGCGCCCCCGGGCTGGACGGCGAGCGCGACGCTGGTGAAGCAGCGGTCGGCGATCGAATACAACCTGGGGGGCGCGCTCAGAACGTGGCAGTGGTGGGCGCTGTGGCTTCTGCTTTTTCTGAACACGTCGGCGGGCATCTCGGTGATCTCGCAGGAATCGCCGATGTTCCAGGAGATCGGGAAAGTGACGGCGCTGGCAGCGGCGGGGATGGTGGGCATTGCCAGCATCGGCAACGCGGTGGGGCGAGTGTTCTGGGCATGGGTTTCCGACGCCCTGACGCGGCGCTGGACGTTCATCGCGATGTATCTGTTTCAGGCAGCTCTGTTTTGGGTGATGCCGGGGATTGGGAACGCGACGCTGCTGACGCTGCTCACGTTCGTGATCCTGATGTGCTACGGCGGGGGCTTCGGCACCATGCCGGCATTCGCGGCCGATTACTTCGGGGCGAAAAATATCGGGCCGATCTACGGACTGATGATCACGGCGTGGGGATTTGCCAGCGCTTTTGGACCGCTGCTGATCGCGCACCTGCGGCAGACTGGCACGTCGTACGCCTTTGGGCTGCACGTGATCGCGGGGATCATGCTGCTGTCGAGCATCGTTCCGCTGATCGTGCATCCGCCGCTCGAGAAGGCAGCGGGGGCAGAAGGCAGCCGGGCGCTATGAGCTGAGTTGGACCTGCCGGGAACAGAACAACCGGGCACCGAGGCGCGGCGGAGCGCTGCTAAGCGGCCTCACCCACGGTGTCGTGGATGAGATGGATGGCAGCGAAGGGAACATCCCGCAGGGCGACGGCGGGATTGTCCCACAGCTCGACGTTGGCAATGCCGTTGACTTTGTCGACGCGGACCACCACCAGAGTGCCCTGGTGACCCTCTACGCGAACTCTTTCGCCACGACGGGGAACGCGATGAACTGCCATGCCCAGCATTGTTTCACAATCCTTCGCCAAGTCAAGATGCCCGCAGGCGGCTCGGGCCGATGTGGAATTGGCGTGCATGGATGAGCCAGGATCGCGGGTTGGGAGCTTGTCCGATCTTCGGCAGAACCCTCGCAACTGCCGAAAGACCGGCAAACTGGAAATTCGGGGGAGCCGTGGGACAAGAGCAACCGCAGACCTTCCGCTGCGCGTTCAGGATGACAGGCTGGAGAGGTGGGTTGATGTTTCTGCTGTACGACTGGCTGTACGGCGGGCTGTACGGACGTTTTGCGCCCTTCGGGCGGCGGGGGAACGAGCGTCAGGCGAAGAGAATGGGCTGAGTTTCGGGCTCATGGGGCTCCGCGGGCGGGCGGAAATTGGCGAGGCCGACGCCGATGAGGCGGTAGCGCTGGGTTCGGCCGAGGCTTACGCGATCGCGGAGGGTGAGGGCGATGGAGGTCAGCTCTTCGCAGGAAGCAACGGGCGCGGGGGGCGTCAGGCTGCGGGTGAGGATGCGGAACTCCGCGGTTTTGAGCTTGAGCACGACGGTGCGGGCGATGCGGGACTCTTTGCGGGACGCCTCCCAGACCTTCTCCGCCAGCCGGCGGATGGCCGGTTCGGTTTCATCGAGGGGCAGGTCGCGCTCGAAGGTGTCCTCGGCGGAGATGGATTTTGTGGGGCGGTCGGCGATGACGGGGTTGTCG
>JBAUGH010000094.1:0-5290 GCA_049679565.1 Acidobacteriaceae bacterium | reverse complement strand
GCCGGTCACCCATGCGGCGGCCGCGCTTTGCCCGGCCGGTCCCTGTGCTGCGGTCTTCATCCAGGACCGCTCGCTCCCCGCAACCATCGCCTCAGCGAGCCCATGTTGTCCCATAGTTGTCCCATAGTTGTCCTGATAGCTCCCCTGACCCCCTCCGGGCACCACGCCAAAAACCGCGGCCGGAAGCGTTTCTTTTCAGCAGCTTGCCGGCGTCTTCAGCGGCCCTTCCGGAACCCACGCCGCCTCAACAGCTTGCCGCAACCCCATACCCCAGGAAGGGTACCCCCCCCCCGGGTGTCAGTGGGCCGGCGCGGCCGGCGCCGGTGTCTTGCCCAGGACCCATTTGTCATACCAGTCGAACCACCGCTGGTACCGGTCCTTAATGAAGCTCGGCCGCGTGAACCCATGGAACTGATTCGGGTAGACGATCAGCTCCGTGGGCACGTTCAGGGTCTTCAGCGCTTCATACATCTGCTCGCCGCCGTTCAGGGGCACGTTCATGTCCGACGTTCCGCCCATGTAAAGCGTCGGCGTGTGGATGCGGTCGGCGTGCAGCAGCGGGTAGGCCAGCTTGATGTAGGTGGGCAGGTCCTTCCACGGCGGACCCAGCTCGTTGTTGTATTGCAGGATGTATTCGTCGATGCCGTAGAGGCCCAGCGGATTGCCCATGCCTGCCCCGCTCGAAGCGGCCTTGAAGCGATTCGTGCTCGCGATGGTGTAGTCGGTGAGGATGCCGCCGTAGCTCCAGCCGCCCACGGCCAGCTTGTCCGGATCGGCAATCCCTTCCTTCACCATCTCGTCCACGCAGGCGAGCAGGTCCTGGACCTCATGGTTGCCCCAGTCGTCGGCGATGATCTTCTGATACGCGTTGCCGCGCCCCGATCCGCCGCGATAGTTCACGTTCAGAACCGCGTAGCCGTGCGCCGCGAACAGCTGCCGCAGTACCGAGAACTCATGCGCGTCCTGCCCGTTGGGCCCGCCGTGGATGAACAGCAGCATGGGCAGCTTCGTCCCGGCCTGCGCGCCCGGTGGCAGTGTGATCAGGCCGTGGACCTCCGTGCCGTCCTGGGTCGTGGCCTGCATGTCGCGCGTTTCGCCCAGCTTCAGGCTGGCCACCACCTCGTCGTTGTGGTGCGTCAGCCTGTGCAGGGTGCCGTCTTCGAGGCTGTAGATCTCGCCCGGCTCGGTGTCGGTCGTCCACACCAGCGCCGTGTGCCCGTTCACTTCATCCAGTCCCATCGCCGTGCCCGGCGAGGACAGGATGCGATGGACCTGCCCAGTCGCGACATCCACGCTGGCCGGGTACTCGTTCCGATCGTCCGCGACCAGAACGTCGATCGACTTGCCGTCCGGCGAGAAGAAAGGCGTCGAGACGGAGCGGTCGAACCCGGCGGTGAGAATGCGCGGCGCGGAGCTGCCGTCGGCCGCCACGATGCCCAGCTTCTCTTCGCTGTACTGCCACAATTTCAAGGGGTCGCCCTGGGTGAAGGCAATCCACTTGCCGTCCGGGCTCCACGAAATCCGCCCGCCGTCAGGGCCGTCGTACGTCGTCAGGCGCCGCGGCGTGGAGTTGGCCTTCGCGTCGACCACCCATACGTCGGTATTGATGCTTCGGTCCGGATCGGGATCGTGATTGCTGACATACGCGATGCGCTCCCCATCGGGCGACCAGACCGCGTTGGTCTCGTCGTAGTTCTTATCGGTGGTCAGCTTCTCCAGCTTCTTCGTGGCAATATCCCAGAGGTACAGCTGGGTGTGCTCGTTGTCCCGCAGATAGCCCTCGACGTCCTCCTTAAAGTGGTAGCGGTCGATGACGATCGGCTTCGGCTTCTCTTTCTCTTTGTCGGTGGCGGGCTTGTTGTTGCCGCCAGGGCTCTCGTCCTCGTCCGGCGTGATGGAAAGCAGCAACCGCTTCGAATCGGGCGACCACGCGTAGCCGGAGAGATGGCCTTTCACGTCGGTCAGCTGATGGGCTTCGCCGCCGCGCCGGTCGAGCACCCAGACCTGAGAACCCTTCGCCGGTCCCGGACGCCCGGAGGTGAAGGAGAGATAGCGTCCGTCGGGGCTCCACCGGGGAGAGCCGGCGGAGCCAAAGTCGTCCGAAGGCGCCGCCTGATCCACCACCCCCGCCCAGGTGAGCCGGATGTCCTGCTTCCCGTCCCCGGAAACCATCCACAGATCGGAGACCCGCTTGTCCGCCGTGGGCTCGATCGTCGAGACGGAGTAGGCGATCCATTGCCCGTCGGGCGACACCTGCGGACCGCTCACATCGTGGAACCGGAACAGATCGTCCAGAGTCATGGCGTGCGGACCCGACGTCGTCGGTCCCGTTGCCGCGTGCGGGGCGGTCATTGGCGCAGCGGCGTTCTGGGCGGCGAAAGCCGGACAGCCAGGCAGAGCAGCAAGCACACCGGCAGCGCAGAGGGCAGAGCGAAGGAGCGAGGAAGGCATGCGCAAGTATATAGAACGGTTAAGCTCCCTCAGGACGCCCGGCAGATCCTGCCTGGGCCGGCCGCTCCCGCTGACCCACGGACGACCGCAAAGCGCGCAAAGCCGGCGGGTCCAGGGCAAAAAATACTCGGCCGGGCGCAAAGCTCCATCTGGCTAAAGTACTCATTTGTATCAGTTACAAATTGGCAGGTCGATTGCTACCCCCATAGCAAAGTTCCTCGGGGGGAGAGGTTGCCAACGATGAAAAAGCCGAAGGTCAGACTTGAGAATTGGTCGGTCGTCGACAGCCTCCTGCTGCAGGATTATCGGGAGCTGGCTCCAGGGCAACGCCTCAGTGGCCGGGTTCAGCGGCTCTTCGGCATTCCTCAGGGCACGGTTTTCTCAGCGACCATCGTGAGCGTTGACCGAAAGAGGCGCCGGGTTGAGACGCCCCACGCCGTCTACCGGCTGGGCGCAGTCAGCCGAGCCTATGAGCGCTGGGCTGGCGAAAACGACCCCCAGCCTGTTCCCGCCCCGTATTCTGTCCAAAGCGTGGTCGGCGTGCCGGTCGGCACGGCCCACGCACTCCGCTAACGGATCATCTTCCTGTCCCGGCCTTCAGGCGCCGCAAAAGCGGCGTCTAAGCCGTCCTGGCGTGTTGCGCCTTCAGGTCCCGGAGCAGCGCGTCGATCTGCTCATCCCGCTCCAGTCTGGCAAAGCGATCCTCGATTGAGTCGTCCTCCAGCAGCTCGCGGGAGGCAAGGTTACGCGCTTCGGCTCCGGCAATCTTCGTCTTCATGCGCGCGATGCTGCCTGCATCCTCTTTCTTTGCAATGACTTCCCTTTCCCTCTGCGCCCGCCCCACCACCCGGGCCCTTCGATGTTCCGCAATCAGCAGCTCGCAACGGCTGCGGGTTTCCTGGAGCTTTTGGTCAAGGTTGCGCAGCGCTGCTTTCAGCGTCTCGACTTCGGTCTTCTGGTCTTCGAGCTGCTGGGCAAATCCGGCCGCCATCTGTTTGGAGCTGAGCGAGCGCTCCAGCGCGGCCCGCGCCAGGTTGTCATCGCTCTTCCGCACCGCAAGCTGAGCCTTTCGTTGCCACTCAGTCTCGGCATCTTCGTGCTCTTTGCGCTTCTTCTCCAGCAGATGCTCGTCGGCCAGAGCGATCGCGACCTGGGTCTTGACCTGCATAAGCTGGTTCTCCATATCGAGGACCAGTTGTTTGAGGAGCTTCTCGGGGTCTTCGGCCTTTTCAATCAGGTCGTTGATATTCGCCCGAAGCAGAGTGCCTACGCGTTCAAGGAGTGCCATGATGTTTTCCTCCCCCTGGGGGTTAGGGCGGAGAGCTCGCGCTCCCCGTCCGGAATGGTTGACTCGCCGCCCTTACTTGCCATCGACGATGGGAGCGACCGCATTCCCGCTGTGCCCGTTGCCGTCGCCACGAGGACGGATACCGGCGATATTCGACATCAGCTCGCGGATATCCATGCCTGACAGCGCTTCGAAAAGCGCCGGGACCTGGGCCGCCATTTTGGCCATGTCGCCGGTGATCTTGTTGGCCCCGGCGGCGTCGCCACCGGTGGAGATGACCGTGATCCGATCCACCTTCGAGAGCGGCTCGGACATGGCTCGCACCACCTCGGGCATGTTGGAGATGAGGCGATCGACCACCGCAGCCTGATTCCAGTCCTGATAGGCGTTGGCTTTGATATTCATCGCCTTCGCTTCCGCCTCGCCCTTCTGGAAGATGATCGCGGCTTCGGCTTCGCCCTGAGCGCGAATCGCCGACGCCCGGCCCTCGGCTTCCATGGTGAGACGTGCCTTCTCCGCAGCGGCCAGGACTTCGACCCGCTGTCGATTAACCTCGGCCTCTTTCAGGACGCTGGCGATCAGCTCTTTTTCGTGGCGCAGAATTTCGGCTTCCTGCACCTTGATCTGCTGCTCCTTCTCCACCTGCTGCACCTTCACCTGCTCGGCGACGACCTGCTGCTGCGTGATGTTGGTCTGCAGTTCGTAGGCCTTGTCTGCCGAGGCCTGCTGCTTCCAGCTTTGCTCGGCATACTGGGCTTTCGAGATATCCAGATCGCGTTGTGCCTCAGCCTGTTTGGAGAGCGACTGGGTTTCTGCGAGCACGCGCGCCTGATCAGCTGCAGCTTTGGCCACCGCCGACTCCCGGGTCGCGTTGGCTCGGCGAATCGCGGTATCCCGCTCCGCTTCAGCTGCGGCAATCTCCGCATCGCGCTTGATGCGAACGATGTCCGGACGGCCCATGTTGGTGATGTATTCGTTCTTGTCGCGAACCTCCTTGATGGTGAACGACACCACTTCCAGGCCCATCTTGCTGATGTCGTCGGCGCAGGTGGAGCGCATCCGGTCGGCCACCATTTCGGGCTCTTTGACAATCTGCTCGACTGTCAGCTGGCCGATGATGCCGCGCAGATGGCCCTCCATCACGAGGCGGATGAGCCCTTCGCGCTGGGGAGGCGTTTTGGTCAGGAACTGCTCA
The DNA here is from genome assembly GCA_049679565.1 of Acidobacteriaceae bacterium. GTDB lineage: Bacteria > Acidobacteriota > Terriglobia > Terriglobales > Acidobacteriaceae > Palsa-343. Next base: position 356 of record JBAUGH010000094.1, on the reverse strand, counting down.
GCGGCGGTCAGGATGGATTCCTGATCGCTGCGCACTTTGATCTGCGCAACGGCTTCGACGGTGACGGCCACGCCCTGCTTGGTGTAGAGGTCCTGCTGCGGCGCCACGTCGAACGACATCAGCTCGAGTGAGAGCTCTCGGCAGCTTTCGACCATGGGAAAAATGATGGTGCCGTGGCCCTTGATGACGCGCGGGCCGCGGAATCCATACACGATGAGGGCCTCGTTCGGGCCTGCCTTGCGAAACATCCTGGCCAGCATGCCGGCCAGAATGATGAACGCCAGCAGGGACAGTCCTACTACGACAATGATGGTGTTCGTCATAACGCCTGATCCTTTCCATCAGGAGCGTTACTG
>JBAUGH010000093.1:0-2051 GCA_049679565.1 Acidobacteriaceae bacterium | reverse complement strand
TCATAGAACCGCTCGCCCCGATCGTTTATCGTGGAGGTTGCGCTCCACGGTTGGAGAGGAGTACACCCATGCCCGACCCATTCATCACCGAGTACCTCGATGAATCGATGCGCGCGCTCGAAGCCTTTGCCCAGAGTGGCGACGCCCATCGCTCCATCCAGACCTTTGCCGACGTCATTACCGCCGCGCTGACCGCCCACGGCAAGCTCCTGATCGCCGGCAACGGCGGCAGCGCCGGCGACGCCCAGCACATTGCCGGCGAATTCCTTTCCCGCCTGTTCTTCGATCGCGCGCCGCTGCCCGCCATCGCACTCACCACCGACACCTCGGTGCTGACCGCCGTCGGCAACGACTACGGCTACGAAAAGGTCTTCGAGCGCCAGATCCTCGGCCTCGGCCAGCCCGGCGACGTCTTCCTCGGCATCTCCACTTCGGGCAAGTCGCCGAACGTCCTGCGGGCGCTGGAAGCATCTCGATCCAAAGGACTTATAACTCTCGGCCTGACCGGGGCCTCGGCCGGCCCCATGGGCCCGCTCTGCGACCATATCTTCTGCTCCCCCACCTCTAAAACCTCTGTAATCCAGCAGATCCACATCGTGGTGGCCCACCTGGTCTGCGGCCTCGTCGAACAGCGCATCTTCGCCACGCAGACCGTCGGGTGAAGCTCCCTCGCCAGTGCGCCATCCTCGTCGGCGGCCTCGGCACCCGCCTCGGTCCCCTCACCGCGGAGACGCCCAAGCCCCTGCTGGACTGCGGCGGACGCCCCTTCCTTGCCTGGGTCCTCCGCGAGCTGGTCCGCTTCGGCATCGAGGACGTCGTCCTCCTCGCCGGCTACCGCTCCGAGCGCGTCGAGCAGTTCGTAGCCGACCTGGCCCGCTGGGTCCCGAAGCCCCTCGCCTGCCGCGTCTCGGTCGAGCCTTCTCCCGCCGGAACCGCGGGCGCCCTCTGGTATGCGCGCGACCAGCTCGACGACACCTTCCTGATGATGAACGGCGACTCGTGGCTCGACACCAACCTCGCCCGCTTCTTCGCGTCCGCCGCCGCCGCCGCGCCCGACGCCATCGGCACCGTTCTGCTCCGCTCCATGGAGGAGTGCAGCCGCTACGGAACGGCGGAAGTGCGCGACGGGCGCCTCGTCGCCTTCCGCGAGCAGGGCGCGGCCAGCGGCCCCGGGCTCATCGGCGCCGGCATGTACATCTTTGAGAAGCGCCTGCTGGAGCGGTTCGCGCCGCCGTCGTCTCTGGAGAAGGACGTGCTCCCCGCCCTCGCCCGTCAGGGCGAGCTCGCCGCCTCCGTCCTCGATGGCTACTTCATCGACATCGGCGTGCCCGCCGACTACGCCCGAGCCCAGCACGAGCTGCCGCAGCGGCTCCAGCGTCCCGCCGTCTTCTTCGACCGCGACGGGGTGCTCAACGAGAATCTCGGCTGGGTGGGAACCCTCGACCGCTTCCACTGGCTCCCGGGCGCAAAGGAAGCGCTGCGCCGCGTCACCGACGTCGGGGCCCACGTCTTCGTCGTGACCAACCAGGCTGGCGTGGCTCGAGGCTTCTACACCGAAGAGGACGTGCATGCGCTCCAGCGGCACATTGAGCAGGACCTGCTGGCTGCCGGTGCGACCATCGACGACTTTCGCTTCTGCCCCTATCACCCCGAAGGCGCGGTAGAGCGGTACCGCCGCGAGTCAGACTGGCGCAAGCCCGGCCCCGGGATGCTGCTCGACCTGCTTCGCGCCTGGAACGTCGATCCCGAGCGCACCCTGCTGGTCGGCGACATGGAATCCGATATGGGGGCTGCCAAAGCCGCCCACATCGAGGGCCACTGGTATCGAGGCGGGGATTTGCTGGAGTTCGTCGAGCCCCTGCTGGCGCGGCTCAAGGAACGAAGTGCCTCGCCCGGGCCTTAAGCTTGATCCCCGGGTTCATATCCGAGATTGGGCCCCAGCCACAGCTCCACATCGGCAACGCTCATGCACTTGCGCTCGGCATAATCCGCCAACTGATCGCTGTCGATCTTGCCCAAGGCGAATTAGCGGGATTGAGGATTGGCAAAAT
>JBAUGH010000092.1:0-8949 GCA_049679565.1 Acidobacteriaceae bacterium | reverse complement strand
TGCAGGTGCAAAGACACGTTCAAACACGCCAATCATGCACATCTTCTTGCCGATATCCATGAAGGCGTAATCACACAAAATAGCCCAGTCGCATTCAGCCATGTCGGTCTTTCTCCTCGCGTGGTCGGATTATACGACCGCTGTCTGCACCATCCTGTGTGCAAAAGGGAGGAGGAAATGTGAGGAATACAGACCTCGTTGAATTATTCGCCATTTATTCTCCCACTGTTCAGCATGGGATAGATGAAGCGCCATATTGCCCGTGAGAATGAGGAACGGCTGCACGATCGGTACTCCTCCACCACTGTCATCGCCGCCGCGATCACTGCGGCTGGCGACACCGGAAGCAACAGCCGCTCTGGATGGAGAGCTTGGTGGGAGAAGAGTGGGCATCCCATTTGCCGTAGAGGTAGGCGGGCGAATCCGGAACGAGTGTATTAGAAATCCACTACGCGACGTGCCAGTCCGCCGGATTGAATTTTTTCCCGGTTTACACGGAATTCACCGAATCAAAGGGAGATGGACTGCGCCCGAGGTGTAGCAGAATCTGTGCATTTTTGAGGGGGAAGGATGTCAATTTCGACCCGGCCAAGCCGGATCGCCCTGCGTTTTGTGCTGATGATCGGGGTCGTCAGCTTCTTCGCCGACTTCGTCTATGAGGGCTCGCGCAGCATTACCGGGCCCTTCCTGGCCACACTGGGAGCCACCGGCGCCATCGTCGGCATCGTGGCCGGGCTGGGCGAGCTGCTGGGTTACGGGCTGCGCTACTTCTCCGGGAAGATCAGCGAGAAGACCCGGCAATTCTGGCCGATGACCCTGCTCGGCTACTTTGTGCAGATGGCCGCGGTGCCGTGCCTGGCGCTCGCCGGAAACTGGCCCGTAGCCGCGGCGCTGATCGTGCTCGAGCGGGTAGGAAAGGCCATCCGCAACCCGCCGCGCGACGTGATGCTGTCCCATGCCGGCAAGGAAATGGGCATCGGCTGGGCCTTTGGCGTGCACGAGGGCCTGGACCAGGCCGGAGCGCTCATCGGCCCCCTGGTGCTGGCGCTCATTCTCGCCCACCGCGGCCAATACCGGATCGCCTTTGCTTCGCTGGCGATTCCAGCCATCATCACCGCCATCCTGATCGTCGTGACGAAGTTCCTGTATCCGCGGCCGGAGGACCTGGAGGCGCACACGCCGGAAATTCACGCGGCCGGCATGGGGCGCGCGTTCTGGATTTACCTCATCGGCGCAGCGCTCGTGGCGATGGGCTTCGCAGATTATTCGCTGATCGCCTTTCACCTCCAGAAGGGCGGCATCGCGCCGGCGCTGTGGATTCCCATCTTCTACTCGGTCGCAATGGCGACCAGCGGGGCCGGCTCCCTGCTCTTTGGGCGGCTCTTCGACCGCTTTGGCGTGACGGTGCTCATCCCGCTGACCTTGATTTCGATCGCCTCAGCGCCGCTGGTTTTCCTTGGCGGGTTCCGGATGGCGCTGGTGGGCGCCGCCCTGTGGGGGCTCGGCATGGGCGTCCACGAGTCCATCATTCCCGCTGCGGTGGCCGCCATGGTTCCCCGCGAGCGGAGGCCCTCGGCCTACGGGCTGTTCACCGCGGCCTACGGAATCTTCTGGTTCCTCGGCAGCGCCGCCATCGGGCTGCTCTACGATATCTCGGTGCGCGCGGCGGTGGCCTTCTGCGTAGCAACCTGCGTGGCCTCGCTGCCGTTCTTCTTCGCCGTGCGCAAGCGGATGGCGGAAGCCTGACCGGGGATCACGGGAAAGTGCAGGCGGAACGGCCGGGGATGGGCTTTGTAGAGTTGGTAGCCGCGCCCCACGCGCATGTGATGCATGAGGCTGTTCGGGACGGTGACGGCGAGGCACATCCCCAGGATTCCGTGCGCCAGCGCCAGCGCGTAAAGGTTGCGGTAGCGCAGGAAAAGCACGCAGGAGATCGCGCCCCAGACGAGGGTGAGCGGAACCAGCACCGGGTTAGGGATATGGGCGATGGTAAACAGCACGGTGGCAAGGACCACAGCCGCAGGTCGTGACAGCCCAAGGCGGGTCAGCCGAAGCAAAACGTAAATCTGCAGGATGAACTGTTGCATCAGCGCCCAGAGCGCGTATTCGAGGACGTGCTCGAGCGCCGGCAGCGGACCGTAGAGAGCGTGCAGCGTCCCGATGTCCCGGGCGACAAAGACCGCGGCGGCCGAGAACGCAAGCGCGGCGGCAACGATCCAGAGTGAGGGAAGCAGCCCGCGCAGGCCGAGGCCGAAAGTTTCGGTTTCGCCCCGGCGGAGGATCGAGATCACGGCGATCCACGCGAACGCGACCCAGTAGAGAACGCGCTGCTCAGGATTCCGCGTCCAGATGACGACCAGGATGAGGCCGTAGCCGACGGCCAGTTCGGCCAGGTCGCGGGCGCGGGGTGAGAAGGGGCGGCTCACGGCAATCCAAAACAAAAGGGCATCCACATGGATGCCCTTTCACTGTACGGCGAACCGCCCTACTGCAGCAGCGTCCCGGTTTCCGGCTCGATTTTGGCTTCTTCCGGCGGGATCACCACAGCCGCCGCCACCCGATCGCCTTCCTCGAGGTTGAGCAGCTTGACGCCCTGCGTCGAGCGGCCGGCGGCGCGGACCGTGTTCGTGTCGATGCGGATGATCTTGCCGTACTGGCTGATCACGATGATCTCCGACGTCTCATCGACCAGCTGGATGCCCACCACTTTGCCGTTCCTGGCGGTGGTTTTGACGTTGATCACGCCTTTGCCGCCGCGCGTCTGCAGCCGGTACTCCTCGACATCCGTGCGCTTGCCGAAGCCGCTCTCCGTGACCGACAGGATGCGGTGCACCGTTCCGTTCTTCTTCGGAGTGACCGCGACGCCCACCACGTAGTCGTTCTTGCCGAGGTCGATGCCGCGCACGCCGTAGGCCGGCCGGCCCATGGAGCGGACATCCTCCTCGGCGAAGCGGATGGCCATGCCATCGTGGGTGGCAAGGAAGACGATCTGCTCGCTGTCGGTGATGCGCACCCCCACCAGCTCATCGTCCTCGTCGATGCCGATGGCGATGATGCCGCGCGACATGACATTGGAAAAATCCTTGAGCGGCGTCTTCTTCACCGTGCCCTTGCGCGTGGCGAAGAAGATGAACTTACCCTCCTCTTCCAGATTGCGCACCGGCAGAATGTTCCGTACCGTCTCGCCGGGCTGCAGGCTGAGCAGGCTGGCCATGGACTTGCCCTTGCCCGCCGCGCCCACGTCCGGAATCTCGTACACCTTGAGCCAGTAAACCCGGCCCTTGTTCGTGAAGCAGAGCAGGTACGCGTGCGTCGAGTCCACGATCAGCTGCGTGACGAAGTCTTCCTCCCGCGTCTTCATGCCGAGGCGCCCGGTGCCGCCGCGCCGCTGCTGCCGATAGGTCGAAATCGGCGTCCGCTTCAGATACCCGGAGTGCGAGACGGTAACAGCCACCTGCTCATCGGCGATCAGGTCTTCAAGCTGCAGCTCTGCGGTCTCGTCGAGGATCTGGGTGCGCCGCTCGTCGCCGTATTCCTTGCGCACCGCTTCGAGTTCCTTAATGATGACGCCGCGCAGCTTCTTCTCCGAGGCCAGGATCGATTCGTACTCGGTGATATTGTCGCGGACCTCGCGCAGCTCGTTCAGCAGCTCGTCGATCGACAGCTGCGTCAGCCGGTACAGCTGCAGTTCGAGGATGGAGTCGATCTGCCGGTAGCTGAGGGTGAGGGTTGGATTGATCAGCGTCGCGGGATCGATAGCGTACTTCGCGGGATCGAGTTTGATCCCGGCGAGCGCCTGGTCGCGCACCGTGATGGTGTGGCCGGAGAAGAACTGGAACAGGTTCTCGCGGGCTTCGGCGCGGGAATTGGATCCGCGAATGATCCTGATCACGTTGTCGAGGTGGTCGAGCGCAATCTGGTAGCCGAGCAGGATGTGCTCGCGCTCCCGCGCCTTGCGCAGCATGAAAGCCGTGCGCCGCCGCACCACGTCGATGCGGTGCTCGATGAAGACCCGGATCGCTTCCGGCAGCGACAGCTCGCGGGGCTGGCCGTTGACCACGGCCAGGAAAATCATCGAGAAGCTCTCCTGCATCTGGGTGTGCTTGTAGAGCTGGTTCAGGACGATCTGCGCTTCGGCGCCCCGCTTCAGCTCGATTACGATCCGCATGCCGTCGCGGTCGCTCTCGTCGCGCACATCGGAGATATCGTCGATGGTCTTGTCGTTCACCAGCTCGGCGATGCGCTTAATCAGGGTGTTTTTGTTGACCTGGTAAGGAATCTCGCTGACGATGATCGACTGCCGGCCCTGGGCCATGTTTTCCGTGGCGCATTTGGCCCGGATCAGAAACCGGCCGCGGCCCGTCTTGTACGCCTGCGCAATGCCGCCGCGCCCGTACAGGAATCCGCCCGTGGGGAAGTCCGGCCCGTGCACGTGCTTCAGCACTTCGGCCAGACCGGCATGCGGATTGTTCACCATCTCAATCGCCGCGTTCACCACCTCGGTCAGGTTATGGGGCGGGATGTTGGTAGCCATGCCGACCGCAATCCCATTCGACCCGTTCACGATCAGGTTTGGAATGCGCGTGGGCAGAACCACCGGCTCGGTCGTGCTCTCATCGAAGTTGGGAACCATGTCCACGGTTTCCATCTCGATGTCGGCCAGCATCTCGCCGGCAATCTTGGTCATGCGGCATTCGGTATATCGATAGGCCGCGGGCGGGTCGCCATCGACCGAGCCGAAGTTCCCCTGCCCATCGACCAGCGGATAGCGCATCGCCCACGGCTGCGCCAGCCGCACCAGCGCGTCGTACACCGCGGAGTCGCCGTGGGGGTGGTACTTCTTCAGGCACTCGCCGACCACGCCGGCGCACTTCGAATAGCGCTTGTTGTACTGCAAACCCTCGCGGTCCATGGCGGTCAGGATGCGGCGATGCACCGGCTTCAGGCCGTCGCGGGCATCGGGCAGCGCCCGCCCGATGATGACCGACATCGAGTAGTCGAGATACGACCGGCGCATCTCCTCTTCAATGTTGATAGGGATGAAGCTGGCCGCGCCAGGACCGGTAGGGCCGTCGCCCGGATTGCCGTCGAGAGGAAGCTGAGGGTTCTGATCGTCTGCCATAAGTTTTCGTGGGGCCGAGGGTCACGCCGGGAAAGGTCTCTGTTGCGGGTGCGACCAAGGACTTATCTTTATGATAAAGGAAGAGTTAGGTCTGCACAAGGCGGGTTAAACCAATGGATTCAGGGAGTTGGGGACTCGCCGTCCAGGCGGGCGCGCTTCGCGCAAAAAGCCGACCCGCTTTGCGCCCGAAACCAGGCAGGAAACGCAGCTCCCGGCGGGTCGAAAACGGCTGCAAAACCGCCCGGCGCTATAGTGAATCGAAGGCTCCCTCTATGCCCAATCCTCCCGCCGCGCCGCCGCTCGCTGGACCGCCGGCGACCCTGATCTTCAACGACTGGTACCCGGCCCTGCGCAGCGACACGCTGCAGGGCAAGCGCATGGTCACCACCCTGCTGCTCGGGGTTCCCATCGTCCTCGGGCGGCGCGACGATGGCCGAATCTTCGCCATGCGCGACCTCTGCCCGCATCGCGGCATTCCCCTGTCCTGCGGCTGGTTCGACGGCAAGTCGCTCACCTGCAAGTATCACGGCTGGGTCTTCGAGCCGGTCAGCGGCCAGTGCATGGAGATCCCTTCGCTGACGAAGGACGATCCCTTTCCCCGCAACCTGCACGGCATGGCCTATCCCTGCGAGGAGCGCGATGGATACGCCTGGGTCTACGTGCCGGAGCCCGGGCGCGGCCGCGTGAGCCAGGAAGACGCAGCGCTCGCGCCTGTCCCTGAGGTGCCGAAGTTCAGCCCGCAGTATCGCAGCGCGCATCTGACCGCCGACCTGCCCTGCAACGTCGATCACGGCATCATCGGCCTCATGGATCCCGCCCACGGGCCCTTCGTCCACCAGGCGTGGTGGTGGCGCAAGCAGGCCAGCATCCACGAGAAAGAAAAGCAGTTCGAGCCCATCCCCCAGGGCTTCCGCATGGGCACGCATGCGCCCTCGAAGAACTCGGCGCCCTACAAGCTGCTGGGCGTGTATGGCGAGCCCATCACCACCACCATCGACTTCGTGCTGCCCAACCGACGCTACGAGACCATCCGTTGCGGGCCGAAGTGGTTCTCGAGCCTGACCACCGTGACGCCGGTGACCCCGAGCACCTGCCGCATCGACGTGGCCGGGGCGTGGAACGTGCTCTACCATCTGCCCTTCATGACCTCGATCCTGCGCTTCTTCGGCAACATGTTCGTGCGCCAGGATCAGGTGACCATGATCCAGCAGGCCCAGGGGCTGAAGTACGAGCCGCCGCTGATGCTCATCGACGACGCCGACAAGCCGGCGAAGTGGTACTTCGCGCTGAAGCAGGCGCGCTTCGATGCGGAGCGGACCGGCGAGCCGATGCGGCATCCGCTGGAGGGCCCGGTAACCTTAAGGTGGCGCAGCTGATACCAGCTTCCAGGTGACCGCTTCCAGGGAACAGGTCGCAGGTGACAGGGAAGGCGAATCCGGCTCGTCCTCCCACCCGCATGCCTGAACGCTCCGCCGCACGCTGTACCCTGCTTTTTGTCAATCCCTTACTTCTGTGTAGTTGCTGATTCCAAAGGGCCCCAGGGCCAACAAAGTTGGCAGTCTTTGGCTCCGGGTTTGGTATTCTATAGATAGAGGGTAAAAAAGAATAAGTAAGCGGAAATAGAGGGTAAAGAGTAAGAACGCGGGACAATCAGGATCGAGAAAGGCTGCCATTTCGGCAGCCTTTTCTCATGCTGGAAAGGTGGACTCTTGTCATGCTGGAAAGAAGGATTCGATCTTGCGCCTGCCGCTGCCGGCGCCCCCATCCAGGCCGTGTTTGGCTCCATTGGGCGAAGCGCGAGACCGCCTCAGGGTAATACCCAAAAGGTATTACCTAAACGGCCTTGCAATTCAGTAGGTTGCCGGATACCCATATTTTTTTTGTGCGGAGGGAGGGGGGAAGAGGGTTGGGAGGCAGAGTAAGCGGGTCGCTTCCTGGGTAACTCACGCCGTCTTGCGGGCGCTTTCTTCGGCTACCTTTGCGGAGTCGGGGTGGTTGCCGTTTGTTTCTTCGGAGACGATAGACTCGACCGCGATGTGCATCTGGCGGCCCAGGTCCTGCATTTTTGCCAGCCACTCGGCGGAGGGCGGCGCGTCGCGGTGGGCGCGGAAGGTGTCGTACCAGAGGTTCTGCGCCTGCCACAGGTTCACGTCGAAGGGCAGCTCGGCGAGGGTGTTGGCGATCAGCAGCGCGTCTTCGACCGCGGCCAGATCCGTGGCATGCTCGTGTAGCCGGAGCATGGCGCGCTTCATTTGCTGGTCGACGATATAGCCGAGGAGCGGCTTGTCGAGGGTGATCTGATCGGACTCGGCCAGGCTGAGCCAGGTGCGCGCCTGCACCACGTCGAGCGGCTCGCTTTCCAGTGCGCGGCGCAGGCCGGCGTTGATGGCAAAGGTGGCGGCGACGGTCAGCGCTTCGGGGCGCGGCAGCTTGCTCTGGCTGAGGAAGTGCAGCAGCGACGCCTGCTTCTCGTAGATCCCCGACAGGCTCGATTCGACCTCGCTCAGCGTGCCCTTCAGCAGGATGTCGAGGATGCGCTTCTGCTCATCGCGGAACAGCGAGCGGAGCGAGTAGGTCTGGGGGCCGAAATGGCGATCGAAGCAGCGCACCACTTCGGGGAAGTCGGCAAGGTTGACGGCGGCCTTCGCTTCTTCCAGAAACTGCTGGTGCTCCGCGGCTTTCGAGGGGTCCCAGCGTTTGACCACCGCGGTGATGTTCTGGTCGCCGAAGTGGAGCACGGCGAACTCGACCGTCTCGTAGGCCTCGGTGATCTTCGAGGCGATACGTGCCTGGCCGACGACCAGCCGCACCCGGCCGGAGACCACGGTATCGTACGCCAGGCGGCGCACGGAGTAGCAGAACAGATTGGCTTCGTCAGGGTAGTTGGTAAAGATGGAGCTGATGGCGTAGTGTGCCGCCACCTGCTCGAGCCCCACCTGCATGGACTGGATATAGCGGTGGTAGACGGCGGCGCCGTCCTTCTGCTCGGGGAGGTTGCTCTTTGCGGTTGCCAGGGTGTCGACGAAGGTCTTCTCAAGCCCCGCGGCGCGCATGCCGAACAGCTCCGAGGCGAGCTGCAGCACGCGGCCGGCGTAGGCGATGATCTGCACCGTCTCGATCCCGGAGATGTCGTCGAAGAACCAGCCGCAGCTGGTGTACATCAGCATGGCGTGGCGCTCCAGCTCCATCAGCATCAGGCCGCGGGTGCGTTCTTCGCCGTCCAGTGGATGGGTGGCATGGGAGGTCAGGAAGGCGTCGCGGGATTCGGGGGAGCGGTCGAGCACCACGCGGATGTAGTCGTTGCGGGCGGTGTCGGGATCGCGAAAGAGCTTGCCGGAGGCTTCGCGCACCAGCGGCGCGACCGCATCACGCAGGGTGTCGAGGGCCTGGCGGAGCGGCGTGCGCCATTTCTGATTCCAGCCGGGGCGGCCGCTCGAGCAGCCGCAGTCGGAGCGCCAGCGCTCGACGCCATGGGCGCAGCTCCACGAAGTGTCCTCGACGATCTCGGCTTCGAAGCGGGGCGGATTCTTTTCGAGGAACTCGCCGTAGTTGGTGGTGCGGACCGCGGATGGGGCGGCCCCGTTCTTCTGGTCCTGATTCTTCTGGTCCTGAAAGGTGTGCAGCACCCAGGCCAGGGCCATTTCGCCGTACTTGTGGTGATGGCCGTAGCTCTCGCCGTCGGTGGCGACGTGCACCAGCTGGGCGCGGCGCTCGGCGCTGTCCGGCTTGAAGCCGCTCAGAAGGCGCTGCGCGAATCCTTCGCCGCTGTTCAGCAGGCCTTCGAAGGCAATCGCGCGGGAGCGCGGGCCGTCGTAGAAGAAGACGGC
>JBAUGH010000091.1:0-3628 GCA_049679565.1 Acidobacteriaceae bacterium | reverse complement strand
CGCTATCACGGGCACGGGCAGCGGCAGCTTCCACATCGGGACGGCATCACTCATGCCGGCCGACAACGTAGACGGCTTCCGGCCCGACACGATTGCGCTGCTCCGCCAGCTGCACTCGGGGTTCTGGCGGTTGCCGGGCGGGAATTTTCTCTCCGGCTGGAGCTGGTACGACGGCGTGGGAGACCGGGACAAGCGTCCGTCGACCTACGACTACGCGTGGAACGCGATGCAATCGAACGATGTGGGCATGGACGAGTTCATGACGCTGTGCAAACGGATCGGCACCGAGCCGTACATCACGGTGAACGCGGGGTTCGGCGACGCGCACTCCGCCGGGGAAGAAGTGGAGTACATGAATGGCTCGACGCAGACGCGGCTGGGCGCTGAGCGCGCGCGCAACGGCCATCCCGAACCGTATCGCGTGAAGTTCTGGGACATCGGCAACGAGCCCTACGGCGTGTGGCAGCTGGGGCGTACCGATCTGAAGTATTACGTTCTGAAACACAACGAATTTGCCAAGGCAATGCGCGCGGCCGATCCCACAATCACGCTGCTCGCATCCGGCAACATGCCCGAGCCGATGGATCTGACCGGAACCATGCGCGCCGACGATGTGGACAACATGAAGGCGGTGGAAGGCACGCCGGAAGACTGGACCGGTGGGATGCTCGAGCACAGCTGGGGGAACTTTGCCGGCATCACGCAGCACTGGTACGCGCAGCCGGGCCATCGCTTCGATGTGGAGAAGGCCAAAAAACTGCCGCTCGATGCGCCCACGGCTGCGGGCTACGACCCGGTCGAGCAGACGCCGCTCGAGTTCGCGCGCTATCCGGCGAACATCGTGCACCTGAAGGCGCAGGAGTGGCGCCGGTATCAGCAGCGGTTCCCGCAGATGCTCCCGAACAGGATTTTTCTGTCGATCGACGAATACGCGTATTTCGGCGGAGCTCCCGGGCGGGGCGGCACGAACCTGAAGCTGGCGCTGGCTTACGGGATGATCTTCAACGAGATGCTGCGGCATACGGATTTCCTGACCATGTCGGCGCACACCATGGGCGTGTCGACCCTCGATTACACGCCGACCGCGGCCACGATGAATACGACAGGGCTGATGTTCAAGCTGTACGGCGAGGCCTTTGAGCCGGGTTCGATACCGGTCGAACTGGGCGGAAACTCGCCGCAGCCGGCGCCAGAATATCCCGTGGGCGGCGATCAGCCGGAGACGAATTCGGGGAGCCCCACCTATCCGCTGGACATGTTTGCCGCTCTGACGCCGGACCGCAAGTTCCTGACGCTGGCCGTGGTGAATGCGACGGAGAGCGAACATCCAGTCAGGCTCGACGTGACCGGGCTGCATGTGAACGGCCCTGGGAAAGTCTGGACGCTGACCGGGAACAACCTCGACGCGGCCGATCGCGTGGGGCAGCCGCCGCAGGTGGAGATCACCGAGACGTCGGTGAGCCATGCGCACGAGCTGGCGATTGCGCCGATCAGCGTGACCGTTTACCGCTTTCCGGTTGTGGGAGATTGACGCGAGGATCTACAAGGAAGGCGGGCAGAGGCGCAGGACCGGTGCAACGAGTCCGACGATCGTCTCGGCGATGTCTTCGGCCGGCGGCCGGGGATCGCTCTGCGCCCATTCTTTCGCGGCGCCGTACATGGCCCAGGCAGACGCGGCGGCAACCAGGCTGGCGGGGGCGCTGTCCTTGCGGGGCCGCTCGCGCAGGCCAGCGAGAAACGTGGACTGCAGCACGCCGATGATGGCCGATTCCATGTGCGGCTCGACGCGGCGGTCGCCGGCGGGGCCCAGCAGCGCCACAACATAATCGCAGACGGCCAGCACAAACGCCTTCACAGCCGAGGTGCACGTCGAGTCGAACTGGACCTCCCGCTCGGCGAGCAGTTCGTGGAACCGCCGCCGCACCATCGATTCCAGCAGCTGGAACTTGTCGTCGTAATGCGCGTAGAAGGTGGCGCGATTGACCGTAGCCGCCTCGGCGATGTCCTGCACCGAGATCTCGTCGAAGCTCTTCTGCTGCAATAAGTTATCGATCGCATCCTCGAGCAGCCGGCGGGTGCGGCGGATGCGCGGATCGATCTCGGCGAGGGTGGCTTCCGGAATCATTGCAATCCCGCAACAGCGTAGCACTGATCGGCAGGCGTCGGATAACCAACGTCTGTCGATTTTTATGAATCGACACTTGTCGGTTACGCGTCAACTGTTGCGGAGGCGTCTACGATGCGGAACTCACGCCATAACCATTCTCGCCCAAGGAAAAGCGGGAAATTCCCGGTGCGGCTGCTCCTGCTGTTTGTCCTTGCGGCCTGGACCTCAGGGGCAAGCGCACAGGGGAACATCCCTGATACAGGCGCGAACCTGGGGGTCCTGGATTCGGCCTCCGGCGAGGCCACGAGTGGGAGCGCGATGGTCTCAGCCGACGGCGCAGATGTTTCCGCCGGGCTGCCAGCTGCGCCTGCTGCGCGAGCGGCGACGGTTTCCGGGACGGTTCTGGACACAAACGACAACGTAGTCCCGGGCGCAAAAGTCTCCGCCGCAGCGGTTGCGGGTGGCGAGGAGCATGACGCCGTCGCCAACGACAACGCCGGGTTCGCCATCGACGGTCTGAAGGCGGAGACCGCGTACGTGTTCACGGTAAGCGCCCCGGGGTTCACCGACTGGACCTCGGAGCCGATCACGTTGCAGGCGGGGCAGTTTCTCTATCTGCGCGATGTGCGGCTCAAGGTGAAGGCCGACGCGACCTCGATCACGGTGTACGCCTCAGAGGGCCAGATCGCCACGGAGCAGGTGAAGCTCGAAGAGCAGCAACGGGTCTTCGGCTTCGTGCCGAATACCTACGTGAACTATGAGGGAGCCGATGCGGCGCCCATGTCTTCGCGCATGAAATTTCAGCTGGCGATGCGAACGGCGGTCAATCCTGTGACCATTGGCGGCGTGTTTCTTCTGGCGGGAATGTACCAGGCCGGCGGCACGCCCGACTATCAGCAAGGCGCTGCCGGGTACGGAGAGCGGGTCGGCGCAATTGGCGCGGAGGGGTTCGCGAACATCATGATCGGGGGCGCGATTCTGCCTTCGGTGCTGCACCAGGATCCGCGCTACTTCTACCAGGGAACAGGCAGCAAAAAGTCGCGCCTGATGCATGCACTCACCGCGCCGCTGATTGCCAGAGGCGACAACGGGCGCGAGGAGATCAATTTCTCCAGCATGGGCGGAGATCTGGCCACGGGGGCGCTGCTCACGGCCTGGTATCCCGACTCGAACCGCGGAGCGGGGCTGGTGTTTACTTCCTTTGGAGTGGCCACCGGCGAGCGCGCGATCAACGGCGTCATCCAGGAGTTCCTGCTGCCGCGGTTTACTTCGCGGGGCGGATCGCCGCAGGAGTGAAAGCGCCGCGGCTTGCCCTAAGGGGTGCGCCGTGCGTCGTTGACTCGGGTTGGATCGACCCCTGAGAGGGCGCCCCCATGGCAGGGCTGCAGGCCCTCGGAAAAACTGTCAAGGGTTTTGCCTCCACGCCAAAGTAACAGGCCTTCATAACATGCCACTTACACGCCGCCTTAGTCAAAGAAAGTTGGCGGGATTCAACTGCGGATATGATATACTTAAGTTATA
>JBAUGH010000090.1:0-2733 GCA_049679565.1 Acidobacteriaceae bacterium | reverse complement strand
GCGCAACAGAGCGAACGTCGGCCACTCGGCCATCATCGCAGCGCCGCTGATCAGGGCGATGACCAGCGAGACCAGCAGCCCGATCCAGCGCAGCGCGCGCCGCAGAGGCAGGCTCAGCTGCTGGCGTCCCACGAAAAACGAGCGGTCGTGCGGCAGGTCCGGCTGATGCATGCGCCACAAAGCCATGAACCAGCCGTACAGCAGCAGGAAGGTCGCCGCGAAGAACACCGCGAAGGCCACCCAGCCCAGTTCGAGACCCTTCCAGAACACGCTGCGGTAGCCCAGCGAATCGAACCAGTTCGAGTCTACGTACCAGGAAAGCAGCGTACTGGCGCCGAAAAAAAACAGCAGGATCAGCGCGATGAGAAGCAGAAGAAGACGTCGGGAGCGGGGGGCGGGCTTGCGGAAATCGATGGTTTGGTCCAAGAGTCAGTCTCAGGCGTGGCTGCGAACTTCCGGTGCAGAGAGGCCGCAGGTATTGTAGCCCCTGGCAGAGCCTGAAACCGCGCGCAGCGGGCCGCCGGCAGGATAAGGCCGCATGCCGCAGCGGATCGCTGTAAGCGAGTGCTAAAATCCTCCCACCATAACGCCATGAGGGCAGTCGAAATTCCGGACAGTTCTGCGATGGACCTGGATCCGGGAAAAGTCCTGGCCCAGCTCGAAGCCATGCTGCAGGACGACGTCTTCCGCTCCAGCAGGCGCTCGACCGAGTTCCTCAAATATGTCGTCACCCAGGCCCTCCATGGCTCCGATCAGATCAAGGAGCGCACCGTCGGCGTCGAGGTCTTTGGCCGGTCGCTCTCCTACGACACCAACATCGACCACATCGTGCGCACCGCCGCAACCGAGCTGCGCAAGCGGCTCGCGATTTACTACGGCGACCAGAAACATCGATCCGAGCTGAGGATCGGCCTCGTGCCGGGATCCTACGTTCCCCGCTTCACGGCGGCGGCCGAGCCGGACATGGCGGTGCACGAGCCGTATGCCCCAGCCGATCACTCTTCCCCCGGCGATGGCTTGCGCGGTCCCGAGCTGTTGCCGGAGCCCGTCCCTGCGGAAGAAGGATTGCCCGCGCGCGCCGCGAACCGGCGCCGGAACCTGTTGCTCCTGGCCGCAGTCGCTGTGGTTCTCGTGGCCGCGGCCCCCCTCGCTGTGCGCTGGTTGCAGAAGCCCTCGCCGGAGGTTCTCTTCTGGAAGCCGGTGCTGGACACGCCCGGGCCGGTGCTGCTCGCGGTGGGCGATGTGCCCCATGGTCCGCCCACGCTTCCCGCCCTGCCCGGCAGTGCAGCTCAGGCCACGCCCGTCCCCAGCACCGATCCCAACCCGACCGTCCCCTTTGCCGACGCGGTCACCATTGCCCGGGTGGTCGGCGCACTGGAGGCGCAGCAGAAAAAGGTCTTTATCCGCCGCGAGAGCGTGAGCTCCTTCTCCGATCTGCGCGAGGGCGCGGTGGTCCTCATCGGCGCCTTCAATAATGAGTGGAGTCTCCGCCTCACCCATCCGCTGCGCTACAGCCTGGCCCTCGATCCCGACCGCAACCTGATCTATATCCGCGACGCCCGGAACCCCGGTGCCCGCACCTGGAGCTGGGGGACCAACCAGCCCCGCGACCCCGCCCGCGGCATCAACAGTCCCAGGCTCGACGACTACGCCCTCATCTCCCGCATCGAGTCGTCGGAAACCGGCCATCCCGTCGTCGTCATCGGAGGCCTTTACACCTACGGAACCGAGGCCGCCGGGGAGTTCCTTACCGATCAGGAGCTGATGGAGCAGGTGGTTCGGCAGGCCCCGCGGCCAGGCCCCCGTGGCACCCTGCAAATCGTGCTCGGAACCACAGTGACCGACGGAACCCCCGGGCCGCCCCGCATCCTCGCCGTCTCAACGGAATAGTGATCCTGTCAACAATCCATCCCTGCCTGTAAGCCGCACTTCATCAATTAGATACCGACCGCTCGTGACCGTCTGTGACGGTATTTGTCTCGCATCCTAACCATTCCCTTCGATACAAACCGCCTCGGCCAAATACACTCGTGCCGCCGGAGGCGAACGGATTGCCTCCGGAGGCATTGCGAGATCAATCAAGGCCGGTAAGTGAAACTTAGGAGGCGGATCATGAACGGATTCCTCAGACGGATGGGCTGGGTTGCCCTGGTATGCGCGCTGCTCTTCGCGATGCCGAAGCGGGCGGCGGCCCAGGGGTACGGCAGCATCAGCGGAACGGTGACCGATCCCAGCGGCGCGGTTGTGCCCGGCGCGCAGGTGAGCGCCACCCAGGTGAGCACCGGCCTCTCCTTCCGAACCACCACCAGCGGAGCCGGCACCTTTACCTTTCCCGGACTGGCGCCCTCGGTGTACAGCGTGTCGGTGACCGCCGGCGGGTTCCGCACCTCGAACGAATCGAATCTGCAGCTCCAGGCCGACGCGGCTCTCACCGCCAACGTCACTCTCCAGCCCGGCAGCGCCACCCAGACCGTCACCGTGAATGCCCAGGCCGCTCAGGTGGACCTGACCACCGGCACCCTCGACGCGGTCATCGGCACCTCCCAGGTGAATAACCTGCCGCTGAACGGGCGCAACGCGGCGACCCTCACTGCGGAAGTCGCGGGGGTGACCGTAGCGCCCTCGGCCCAGGCCGATCAGGGCAATACCAAAACCTTTCCCGTGGCGTTCACCATCAGCGCCAACGGCACCTTCGTCGGGCAGACGAACTACATGCTCGACGGCGGCAACAAC
>JBAUGH010000089.1:0-7274 GCA_049679565.1 Acidobacteriaceae bacterium | reverse complement strand
GGTAGATGCGTTCCTTGAACTCCTGCTTGAGGTCGCGGCGCAACAGGCCTTCGATGGCCAGCAGCAGAATCATGCCGCCATCGAGAATCGGGAACGGCAGCAGGTTCATGATGCCGAGGTTGAGGCTGATGAGGGCGGTGAGGCCGATGAGCGGCTCCCAGCCGTGCATCTGCGCGGCTTCGCCGGTCATCTGCGCGATGCCGATCGGGCCGCGTAATTGCTGCATCACCTCCGAATGCGGCTTGAACATACGCCGGAGGATATCGAGGATGTAGCCGGTGTTGCGCAGGTTATAGCTGATGGAATGGCTGAGGGCCTCGGGCAGCGGCAACTGTTCGACGTGGAACGGTGGCAGGGCGGGCGTAAATCCGAGGCGATAGCCGGCGGGTTCGCTGGTGCCGTAATCGATCCAGATGGGCTGGATGGAGAGGTTGAACGAATGCCCGTTGCGCTCCACAAGCAGGTTCGCCGGGGTATTGCCCTTCTGGTCGAGGATCGCGATCATGCTGAGAACGCCGTGGACCGTCTGTCCGTCGACGGAGATGACACCGTCGCCCGGCTTGAGGCCTGCCTTATCGGCGGGATCGCCGGGCATAACGTCCTGGATCACCACCGGGCCGTCCTGCTCCTTAGGAATCAGACCGAGCGACGTGATGTCGAAATCCTGGCCTTTGCTCGGATCGGCGAGCAGGAGTTCGGTACTGAATTCCTTCGTTTGCCCGTTGACCGAGCGTGACACAGTGATGGGCACCGTGCTGTTGACGTCGAGCGCCGCGCGGTCGGTGAGCTTTTCCCAGGTCGGATTCTTTTCCACATCGAAGCGGACGATGCGGTCACCCGTCTCAAGACCCGCACGCCCCGCCGGGGAGTTGGGAGGAACCACGTCGAGCACTGCCGGAGCTTCGAGGTAGGTCTCGACCTCGTTGTGCATCATGTAGAGCCCGGCCATCAGAACAAGGGCCAGCAGGAAATTGGCGATGGGGCCCGCCACCGCGATGAGGACGCGCTGCCAGCGCGGATGCGAGCTGAACTCACCGGGATCGCCAGTGGTTTCAGCGCCCGGGGTTTCGCCCGACATCTTGACGTAACCGCCCAGCGGCAGGGCGCTCACGCGGTAGTCGGTTTCACCCCACTTGATGCCAAACAGACGGGTGCCGAACCCGAGCGAAAAAACCTCGACCCGGACGCCGCACAACTTGGCTACGGCGAAATGCCCGAACTCATGGATGAGCACCATGACGCCGAGCACAACCAGAAAGGAAACGGTAGCGGTTACAGCAAAGGGCATATGGGATGATTCGGCGAAACAGGTGCAACTGAAAACTGTGCGAACCCGGGCAGCATACTCCGTTCGGCAGCCCTCATCAACGATGAGCCGCAGCGTACCCAGCCAAAGCCTCGCGGGCTGCTTCCCGCGCCTGACTGTCCAGCGCGAGCACTTCCTGTATGGTCGCCGGATGGGTCGCGGGGGTTGTCTCGAGTACCTGCTCTATTGTAGCTGGAATGCCGGTGAAAGGTATGACCCGTTCGAGGAACGCCTGGACGGCGACCTCGTCTGCGGCATTGAGGGCAATGGGGTGAGCCCCTCCCTTTTCCGCAGCCTGGTACGCCAGGCGCAGGCAGGGAAAACGGTCCAGGTCGGGCGGCTCGAAATGGAGATCGCTGAGCGAGGCCATGTCGAAGCGGAGATCGGAAGCAATCCGCTCGGGGTAGCTGAGGGCGTAGAGGATAGGCAGGCGCATATCCGTCACGGAGATCTGGGCCAGCAGGCTGCCGTCGACGTATTCCACCAGCGAATGCACAGTGGACTGAGGATGCACCGTCACCTTCACCGCCGAGGGCGGCAGGTCGAAGAGGCGGCAGGCTTCGATGATTTCGAGGCCCTTGTTGAGCAGCGTCGCGGAGTCAATGGTGATGCGACGGCCCATCACCCAGGTGGGGTGGTGCAGCGCCTGCTCGATGGTGATGTTGCGAAATTCGCTCGCGGGCAGGGCGCGGAACGGGCCGCCGGAGGCGGTAAGCCAGATTTGCCGGACCTCGCGGCGCTCACCGGCCCGCATACACTGATGGATCGCATTGTGTTCGGAATCAATGGGCAGCAGCGCGACATTTTTTGTGCGGGCCGCGGCTGTAAGGATTTCGCCCGCGGCCACCATAGCTTCTTTGTTGGCGAGGCCGATGGTTTTCCCCGCCTCGACCGCGGCGTAGGTGGCTTCCAGCCCGGCCACGCCGACGATGGCCGAGACCACGAAATTGACTTCCGCAAGCGTTGCGACGCGGACGGTCCCCGCGCTGCCCCACACTACTTCCGTCTCTGTGAGACCCCGCGCTCGCAGGCGGTAAGCGAGATCGGCGGCCAGTTCTTCGGTCGCAAGCGAGACCACGCGTGGCCGCCAGCGGAGGCATTGCTCGAGAGCCGCGTCGAGATTCCGTCCGGCGGCGAGCGAGGCGACAGCGAAGCGTTCCGGATAGCTCTCAACGATGCTCAGGGTGCTGCGGCCGATGGAACCGGTCGATCCCAGAATGGCGATTTGTTTCAAAGGGAGGGGTCCGTCCGGAAGGCCAGCCGTCCATTTCGATTGCTTCTCACTGACCTTTGTATCGCTCACCGCATCATCGCTAACCGCTTCTTAGCTACGCTTCAAAAGGACTGCTGCGCAAGCTGAGCGTACCACAGCAGTGGCGCGGCCAGCAGCAGCGCGTCGATGCGGTCCAGCATGCCTCCGTGTCCCGGAAGCAGATGGCCGGAGTCTTTGACGCCGGCGCCGCGCTTGATGGCTGACTCGACCAGATCGCCGAGCTGGCCGCCCACGTTGATCAGGATGGCCATACCGATCCAACGTAACCGGCTTCCGGGGTAATTCAGCGCATCGATGTCGTGAGCCGCGAGGAGTCCGGCGATCCAGATCAGCAGCAGAGTGATGATGACGCTGCCAGCGACGGAAGCGAAGGTACCCTCCCAGGTTTTGTTCGGGCTGAGCGTAGGCGCGAGCCTGCGCCTGCCGAACGCGCGGCCGATGTAGAGGGCGGTGATGTCGCCCGACCAGACTACAAGGAAGAGAAAGATCAGCAGCGAGGGGCCGTTGTCCTGGGTAGAGAGGAGATAGAGCGTGGACATCGACAATCCGACATAAATGAGGCCGAAGACGGAGTAGGCGGTGTCCGGCAAAACACGCGCGACCGGTGAGCGAAAACTGCAAACCACGAGCAATGCGAGGGAAAGCGCGGCCGTCACCGGCGCCATCAGATCGGGACGGCGAAAGATGGCGATGTACAGGATCGCCAGGAAGACGACAGCGACGACCTGCGGCGTTTTCGCGCCCATGGCATTGGCCAGTCCCAAATATTCCCACAACGCCAGCGCGGCGACCTGGAAGACCACGGCCATGAGGAGCAGCGGCCAGCGCGGCGAAACGAAGATCAGCGCGAGAACCACAGGAACGAGGACGACGGCCGTGAGAATGCGCTGCATGCATGGGCAGAATACACGCTGACCCCGGAGAGCGAGGTGCCGATTGCAGAGGAAAAGGCTCCGGCGTAACTAACGTGAGTCGTCCGGGTGTGAAAATTCACGCCGCGTCAAACAGATCATTTGACGTTGGGAATGCGTGTGGCTGGCATCGCGCGAAGGACGGCCAGCTCCTTCTGCACTTTGGCCCACTCGCGCGGGTGCCGTTTGGTAGTGATCGGCGCATTGGGGTTGGAGTAGAAGGCGAGGATATTCCGGCGAAGGCCGAGCGGCGGCATTGCCGACTGGGCGGTCACCCGGGCAAGCAGTTTCGCGTAGGTTTCATCCGTCAGCCGATAGGTGCCGGGACGGCTCGGATAGCCGGTATCCAGGTCCAGATCAGGCACGGAAAAGCCGTCTTTCGGCTTCTGCGCCAGTTGCGCCAACATTTTCGAATACTCGTCGGTGGCGCGCAGCACGCTGGCCACATAATTCTCCTCCGTTTCCGGCATCGGACCGCGGATGGCGAGATCGGATAACGGTCCGATGCGCGGGGTAATGATCACGACAAACGCCACCAGACGCGTTTGCCAACTCGCCTTGTGCTTGCGGTACTTTTCCCAGCCGTTAATGGTGTCGGCGGTCTTCAGGCGCTGCGCAAACTCCTGGAAATCGGGCAGATTGGAATCGGGCGGAAAGCCCTTTTTGTGGATCAGCACTTCTGCAAAGGCAAAGCGCGGCAGAAACTGCCGGACCGCCCACGCATAGGCGCCAAAATTGACGGTCTCGCTTCTGCCCAGCAGGCTGTGCAGCGAGATGCCATAGGTGGCGTAGAACGCGCGCTCCAGAAGGCCGCGCGGCACTTTGAATCCCACATGACGCAGATAGGCAGCCGGCGCAAAACGCGCGTGGCTCAGTTGGTCGATGTCGAACGCAAATTCGGTGCGCACGTGCGCATGCTCGTTCTCTTCGTACGTCACCACGGGCCCATACTTCTTTTCGAGCGCGGGGAATTCCATCGGCACCGAGACATTCACCGCATCTTTGTGGCCGACGGTATCGCCCACATAGTGCGACAGCGCCCCCAGGGAGAAGGCCAACTCGTTGATATTGTGCGACTCGTGAATGAGGTTCGTGATGAAGTCGCCGGTGCGGACATAGTGGGTCAGGTCGCTGAAGATCGGATGGCCGAAGGGGTAGTAGCCGGCGTCCTGGATGGTGGAGCCGCCGTAAGCATAAGCGTGCGCCAAGCGAAGCTGGGCCGGCGTCGCGCCCGGATAGTGGGCCAGCAGAACCGGCTTGATCGACGTATCCCATGCAATGTCGATCATCGTTTCGTGAGTCAGAAACGAGTAGGCGGAGCAGAACGGCGCAGCGAGCAGAAAAAACAACGCGGCGAGCAGGGCCGACACTTTCATGCCTGGCGACAATCCTCCGAGGGGATGGGGACCCGCGAATCGTGCCTTCCGGATCGCGTCGCTCCTATTCGTAGCGCAGCGCCTCGGCGGGCAGCACTCGCGCCGCCGAACTGGACGGATAGAGCGTGGCCAGCAGCGAGACGCCCAGCGACAACGCCGTCACGATCACTCCATGAAGGATGCGTGGAGCGAACGGCAGGTAGTCCAGCGAATACACATCAGCGGAAAGATGGATGAAACGGTAGTGCGCCCCCGCCCAGGACAGGACGTAGCCGAGGATCAGGCCGATGGCCGTGCCAATCACGCTGATGAGGAATCCCTGGAGAAGAAAGATGCGGCGGATTTGCCCTGGTTCAACCCCCATCGACATGAGCACCGCAATGTCTTTGGTTTTCTCCATCACCATCATGGTGAGCGCAATGAGGATGTTGAGCGCGGCCACGCAGACGATCAGTCCGATGACAATGAAGGTCACAATCTGCTCCAGCTTGAGCGCGCGGAACAACTCCCGATTCTGCTCCATCCAGTTGGTGGTGGTGAAGCCGGGCCCGGCGGCCTTCTCAATCTCATTGCCGATGACGTCGGCGTGGTTGAGATTGTCGACGCGGAAGGAAATGATAGAGATCAGGTCAGGCTCGCCGAACAGACGCTGGGCATCGGCCAGGCGGATGAAGCCGTAGCTCGAGTCGTACTGGTAGAAGCCGGAGTGGAAGATGCCCACGACCTGGAAGCGCTGGTATTTGGGAATGATGCCGTAGGGCGTCAGGTCCCCCTGCGGGCTGGTCACCATTACATCGTCGCCCGTGCTGGCGCCGATCGAATCGGCCAGATCGCTGCCGATCACGATCGGCGGCGTGGGGCTGTTGGCCTCGCCAGGACTGGCGGTGCGGCTGAGCGGGGCAACGCTGCCCGCGGTCAGGTGCGCCAGCATGCCGGAAACCCTGCGCTCGTCGGAGGGAACAATACCTTTCAGCATGGCGCCCCCGGCGCGCGCGCCGTTGCGGGAGATCAACACCGGCTCATAGAGGCCGGGCGCGGCCGCGACCACGTGCGGCAGCTTCTCCAGCCGATCCAGGAGCGGCCGCCAGTCGCGAATGCCGTCGCTCATTGTCCGCATCAGATCCACGTGCGAGGTCGAGGCCAGCAGGCGATCCTGCAGGTCGCGCTGGGTGCCGTTGGTGATGGCCAGCGCGATGATGAGCGACGCGACCCCGACCGCAACTCCGATGATGGAAATCCAGGTAATGACGCCGATGACCGCCTGGCGGCGCTTGGCCCGGAGATAACGCGCGGCGACAAAAAGCTCAAAGCGCATGGCGCTAGCGCACGATCGCTTTCACCGTCACGGCATTGTCGTAGCGGTCGAAGACCCGGATGGAGATCACGTGCTCGGCGCGATCGACGGGAGGCTCGGCGTCGGGACGCGGTGGGGGCAGCGGCGCGTCGATCTCGAAGTGTTCGGTCAGCGAATCCGCAATGTTGTCCACCGGAGCGAGATACTGCCATCGGCTGGCGTCGATCGAGTACTCCGCGTGGGAGACAGGAGAGGTGGCGTCGGTCGCCGTCAGCGAGGCGTGGATCCTGCCGTCCGCCATGTGGGCTTCGAGGCCGGTGACGACAGGCGGCGTGGTGTCGATCACGAAGTCGTCGCTGACCCGTTCGCCGGTTAGCGCCTGGCCGGGATTGTGCGAAGGCCCATCGCTGACCACAACCTTCACGCGGTAGTGGCCGTCGGGCAACAGCGCCGAGTCGAAGGAGTAGAAACGCTCGCGAATGTGATCGTGCAGGAACTGCCAGTTGCGCTCGCCTTCGCCGCGATAGTAAAGGGAAAAGGTCAGACGGTCGCCGTTATCGTCGTGCGCGGCCCAGCGCACCGTCACCGCGTTCCGGTCGCGGAAGGCCGACAAAGGCTCTCGACCCGGTTCCGGCTGGACGTAGGTAATCCCGGAGTTCTGGGTCGAGGGGAAATTGATCGTGATCTGCTGCGGCTGGCCCGGCTGCGGCGCGGCGGACGCGGCGCGCGCACCCGGCGCGACCACAATTTCATCCACCACCGGCGGCAAATTCACCGGCAGGTAATTGATGCCCACCCCTCCGACGGAATCGCCCGGATGCTCGACGAGCTTCCACTGCAGGAAGCGCGAGTTTGTAACTCCGAGCGGCCCGACGTTGGGAGTGAATTGTTTCCAGTCGCTCCAGGCCCGCTCCGGATTCTCGATGTTGCCGGCACGCGCGTACATCTGCACTGCGGAAGGCTGGGTGGCGCCCAGCTCCACTTCGGCTCGTCCCCACTGCGCGAACACTCCGGCGTCGAACACTTCGCTCTGGTAGGTTCCTTCGGCCGCTTCGCCATGGCTCAGGCGGTATAGCTTGCCGGCGTTAGCGGTGCTGACGCACAAGCCGCCCGG
>JBAUGH010000088.1:0-3008 GCA_049679565.1 Acidobacteriaceae bacterium | reverse complement strand
CGCCAATCCTCATGCGACGATGCGCCTGCCCGATGACGGCCGCCGCACTGCCTGATCGCTAAACCCGGACAACCGGGCCCACGCGCTCTCCCGGAAGACAAAAAAGAGGGCCCATCCCGGCCCTCTTTTTCATTCAGATTGGCTTATTCTTCCTGGGTCTTCGTCCCCGGCGGCCCCTTGAAGTGCTTCGGAGGCTCCGGCGGAGGCGGAGGAGCCGGAGGCCTGGTCAGCGCCAGCGTCGTGTCGTCGCCCTTGCGCAGTTCCAGGTTTCCGTGTTCGGTCTGAAGCTGCAACTGCACTCCGCCACGGCCCACCGCGCCCTCCAGCGTCTGGCGGCCGCCGTCCGTCGACATCTTCAGGGGGAAATCTGTGCGGATCGCCTCGTCGCTGCTGGTGCTCCCGGTCACCGTGAAATTCGCGCTCTGCGGCATGGTCACAATTACGTTGCCGGTGTTATCGGTGATCTGCAGATTGCCCAGCGGCAGCGCCGTCACCACATTCACGTCTCCGTTGCTGTCTTCGATATGCGCGTCGCCCGCAATCTGCGTCAGGTCGATGTCCTTCGACTTCGCCACGATCCGCATCGGGCCTGCCGCCTGGCTCATGCTCAGATCGCTCTTGTCCAGCGTCAGCGCTCCCTGGAGATGCGGAATATCCAGCGACGTCATGCTCGACTGGTAATGTATCGCCGCAGCGATCTGCTCCAGATGGATGTCTCCGAAGAACTCGCCGTTGATGGTTACCGCTCCCTGGATCTGCGAGAGGGTCACATCGTCGCCCTCGCCATCCACCAGCACCCGTCCCTGCACGTTATGCGCGGCAAAGTCGCCATGGTCCATGTGCCCCTGCGCGTCTCCGCCGATATCCTCCAGTTTTACCTCGCCATGACGATCCGTGACCTGGATGCCTCCGTTGAGCCCGTCCGCTGTCACGTCGCCGTGCCCCGCCGTCACCGTCGCATACGCCGCCGGAGGCAGTTCCACGGTCAGGTCCACGCGCGCGCCCTGCTGCTCCGGAACCGTGATCACCGCCCCGCCACCCGAAGCTTCGATCTTTGGTTTCAGTTCGCTGAACACCCGCTGCGCCGCCTGGTCGGAATCCCGATGCACCATCTGGTGCGCCCGCACGTGCATCTGCGCATCCGCAGAAGCCGTGATCGTCACATCCCCTTCGGGATCGTCGATCGTCACCGACGGCTTCGCAGCCGTCAGCGCCTGATCCATCTGCACGTCGTTATCGTGCTCCGCGCCCATCCAGTTCCAGAACGTGTCGTCGTTATCCCCCGACATCTGCCACGAGAACGGCCCCACCAGGTGGCCTTCCCGTGAGACCCATCCCAGGCAAATCATCAGGATCACCAGCCACACGATCCCGCCCATCCCCCGTCGGTAGCCCCATGGACTCTTCCAGTCCAGAAAATGCTCGGCCAGCAGCAGTCCGCCCAGCACGATCAGCAGCATCGGCCACCAGCGCGCATACCAGTCCCAGAACTCCACCGCGTCCATGCGTCCGGTCGTGAGCAGCAGCGCCACCACCCCGATCGCCAGCAGAACCAGCGGCCCGGTAAACGACGGCCGCCGATACCCGCGCCACATCGACCGGTAATAGTCTCGCTGGGCTCGCGCCTGTGCCTTCCACTGACCTCTCTGGGCGCGCGCTGCCTGCTTCGCCTGCCACCGCGCTTCCCGCGAATAAGGCGGAGGTACGGTTCCCATGACTACCTCCTCTCCTCGTCATCCACCGGCACAACCGTGCCTGACCCGGTTCCTGTCTCTGCATAGGGCGGGTATCCGCTGCCCGGCTGCTGGTATCCCGGCTGCTGATATCCCGGTTGCTGGTATCCGGGTTGCTGGTATCCGGGTTGCTGATATCCGGGATACTGAGGCAGCGTCGAGGGCGGATTCTGCGCCAGAATCGCGTTCTCCGCCAGCTTCAGCACCCCCCACGCGATGATGTACAGCGGCCAGCTCTCCGCGTAGTGAATCCCGGTGTATTCGTCCAGGATCGCGGTGATACCGAAGACCAGCAGCATGATCGGAGCGCGCATCCTGCGCAGGAAAATGTACTGGTTCATTGCCCACCTCCGGCCCGCGGTTCTTCCGCCGTGCCGGCTGGCGCGGTCGGAGGCTCCACGGGGGTTACCGGTGGCGCCGGCGGGATTCCGGCTGGCGGACCTGGCCAGGGCTTCGGCCCCATCCGGCCCATGCTGTTGCGCGCTATCAGCCAGATCGCAACCGCCACGATAATCAGCGGCCACCCGTGGCTTACCCAGTGAAAGCTGAAGAAGCCCAGCGTGTTGAACAGGAACAGCATGCCCAGCAGGATCAGAACAATGGCTCCAATCGGCTCCCTCCGCGCTCGCTCCAGTTCCATCTGCGGAGCCATCGGAGGCACGGGCGGCACCGGCGTCCACCCCATCCCCGCCGGCGGAGGCGTATAGGGACTACCCGCTGGCGGCCCGTATGCAGGCGGCACACTCCAGTTCACGGGTCCGCCTGGCCCAGGCCCACCAGGAGTCGGCCCTCCGGGATAGCCCGGCCGCTGCTGCGAAGCTTCCGCAACAATGCGCTGCCGCAGCTGCTCGCCCCACTGCCCGGCCTGCTGCCCAAACGCCTGCGCCTGCTGCTTCACCTGGTCGGCCCAGTCCGGATACGGCTGTCCGGGATTCCCCGGCCCCGATCCCGGCACCGCTCCAGCTGCCGCTGGAGGCACGCCCGGCCCGCTTCCCGGCACCGGCCCCGGAGGAGGCGGCGTATACGGACGCGCTCCCCCATGTCCCCCAATCGCGTTCCCCAGCTCGTTCAGCCCGAATGGATCGGGAAGCGGCAATCCGTCCCGCCGCGCCTTGGCCGTCTGGTGCGCATCGAAAACCTGATAAATCACCCAGGCTGCCAGAAAAATCCCGAACAGCCCGTAGTGCTCGCTGATCCCGATCAGCACCACGAACACCAGCACGTGCACGATCGCCTTGATGTACTGTCCGTTGTACATCGCGCCCACGCCGGGGA
>JBAUGH010000087.1:0-8387 GCA_049679565.1 Acidobacteriaceae bacterium | reverse complement strand
GAAGAAGGGCGCGGCGGAGGGCTGGCGGGCTTGCGGGAAGGAGGCGAAGTCATCAGCCGAAGGCAAGTTCGTCGGGGGATTCAAGAGGTGTTCCGCAGGCACGGCAGATGACGGCAGAGCAGTCGCCGCAGACCAGCGGTTCATCGACGGAGCGGGCGCAGACGGGGCACCAGAGGCGAACAGGTTGGGGGGCGGAAGGGGGAGGCGGCGGCGATGGAGGCACAGCGGACATTTCAGAAAGAGCGTAGCACCGGCGGGCGGAAGCGGTGACGAAACCGCTGCCGATAACAGCAAAGGCACGTGCCGAATTTTGTTCGGCAGGGAAAAAAGGCGGCGGTTTTCCCTCTTCGCCGCTGTTTACTATGCATTAAAGGGTCGCGCTGCCAGTGGGGCGAGCGGCCTGGGCCGGGTGGAATCCAACGAGCGGAGGGACAGGCAATGGCGACAGCAGGCCTGGATCGGATGATGCTGTGGACGGATCTGGAGGGTCGCACGCTGCACGGCCGCTGGCGGCTGGGACGGCTGGTGCGTCCGGAGGGACGGACGGCATGGTTTGAGGCCACAGACGTGGATGGTAAGCCGGTGATGGTGAGCATCACCGAGGCCCTGAACGACGAGGATGAGTTGCTGGAGCGATTCCACGCGGCGGCGGAGATTCGGAGTCCGCATGTGGTGACGCTGCGCGAGTCGCGCATCTCGCAGATCGACGACACGCCGGTGGTAGTAGCGGCAATGGATCTGACCGAGGAGAATCTGGGCGACGTTCTGCGGGAGCGGTCGCTGAACGCGACCGAGACGCGGCAGGTGCTGGATGCGGTGCTGGCGGGGCTGGCGGCGATCCACGCGCGCGGGCTGGTGCATGGACGGATGGAGCCGGGCAGCGTGCTGGCGATGGGGGAGACGATCCTGCTGCGCAGCGACTGCGTGCATCCGGGAGGGGCAGATTTTGCCCCGGGCGCGGCGGAAGATGTGCGCGGAGCGGGAAAGATCGTGACCCAGGCCATGACGCGGAGGATGCCGGCGAACGAGAACGATCCGGTGTTGCAACTGCTGCCGGAGCCGATGGCGCGGGCGGTGCGGAGGGCCCTGAGCGGAAACGCGACGGCGAGCGAAGTGGCGGCGTTGGTGGGAACGCGGCTGGCCGTGATGACGGAAGCCCCCGGGGAAACGGGCCGGAAAGCGCGCCGCGAGGCTCAGCACGAGACTCGGCCCCCGGCAGCGAGGATCGATCCCTATTCGAAAACGGGGACGAAGCCGCCGGCGATGCCGGAAGTGATGGTTCCGAACGGGACGGTGGGGCAGGTGGGAGCGCAGCCGCGGACTGCGGCGATGAGCCGGGCCGGCGCAGAGAGAAGCAACGCGGCGCGGGTGGTCGCGATGCGGGCACCAGGAGAGCGCGCGGAGCCGGACAACGAGCCAGCTGCTGCGACGGGAACGATGGGAGGACCGGCGA
Organism: Acidobacteriaceae bacterium; assembly: GCA_049679565.1. GTDB lineage: Bacteria > Acidobacteriota > Terriglobia > Terriglobales > Acidobacteriaceae > Palsa-343. The sequence goes on along the minus strand of JBAUGH010000087.1, from coordinate 6,934 downwards.
CGTTGCCGAATCCCAGGGAGATGCAGAGGGAGATTCCGTGGGAATCGCCGCTGGTTCTCGAGGATGAGGTCGAGGAGAAACGTCGGCGACCGAGCGCGCCCTACGTAATTGCGGCAGCGGTGGTGCTGGTGACGATCTTCACGCTGTACGGCATTCTGCACCGCGCGCCGGTCGCGCCGAAGCCGGCGGCGATTGCCACGCATGCGGTTCCGCCTCCGGGACCGAAGGTGGTGGTGAACCCGGGCCCGGCAGCGAATCTGCAGAGCGAAGCAGGAGCGGGCTGGAGAGTGGTCGCGTACACCTACAACTTCGAGTCGGCGGCGCAGCATAAGGCGTCGGAGCTGGACCAGAAGCATCCGGAGCTGCATGCGGCGGTATTTCAGCCGCGGAGCGGATCGCCCTACCTGGTGACGCTGGGCGGGGCGATGAGCCGGACGGAAGCGATCGGGCTGCGGGCGAAGGCGCTGGAGATGGGTTTTCCGCGAGACACTTACGCGCGCAATTATCACTGAGGGAAGGACGGGCTGGGTCCTCGCGGGAACGAGCGCCGGGTTGCGCCTCACCAGTTTTCTCGGTTGTGGAAATGGCTGCTGCCGCAGTAGGATGGCCGGGAAACTCGTTGACCGGGCCGGTGGCAGGGAGTGCCCCGAATCCAGCTCCCAGCCGGCGGAAAACCAGGTCAGCGACAACCCCGGGTCGGCGGAGAGCCTTGTGGACGACAGAGCGTCGGTGCTGATCATCGATGACGATCCGATGCATCTTCGCATTTACGGATGGATTCTGGATGCCGCCGGCTACGAAGCCAGGCCCGCGCTGGTGGTCGGCGCTGCGATCGATTTCCCGGAAGGGCGAGTTGACCTGGTGGTGATGGATTACCGTCTGACCGGTCAGCTGACGGCCGTCGAGGCGGCTGAGGCAACCAAGGCGCGCTATCCGCAGGCGCCGATTGTGGTCCTGTCGGATGTCTACGATTTGCCGGCGGACATTGCTCCGTATGCAGAGGCCTTTGTGAGGAAGGGCGAGCCGGCAAAGCTGGTCGACACTCTGGCTCGATGCGTGGGCCAGGCCGGACGGCGCGGGAGCGTCGCGTGACGCCGCTTTCACAAAATGCAACTTTTGCACACAACTCAGCGCAGGTTTCCGGGCATCTGAGGTCAGCGTAGCTGTGTGGGGTGCGGCATTTAAGCTGACCTGCAACGATCGCGCTCAGTGCGTGACCTGCTGAGAATGCATGAAAAGAGAGCTGCCAGGCAATCAGGGAAGACGGGGAGAAGCAGGGCGGCGATCGGCGGTTGTGCTGGGCCTGACCGGAGTGCTGGTGTGTGCCTTAACGCTGGCGGGAACAATGGGACGGGAAGCCCGTGCGCAGCGGCCTTCGCAGGACGACGTGGAGGCGGCCTACCTCTACAACTTCGGAAAATTCGTGCGCTGGCCGGCGAGTGGGGGGCAAGGCCCGCTGGAGATATGCATCGCCGGGCCGGAAACCTTTGAGAAGACAGTCAGCCGGTTAGCGGCGGGCGAGCAGATCAATCAGCGGCCGCTGGCAGTGCGCATGGTGGAGCGGCCGGAGGGAGCGGCGGGCTGCTCGATTTTGTTTGTGGGCGCGATGGATCGCGCGCGCATAGACGGCTATCTGGGGGCGGCGGCGGGGAAGCCGGTGCTGACGGTGGGCGAGTCGCCGGATTTTCTCGATCGGGGCGGCATGATTCAGTTTGTGCCGGTCGAGGAGCATGTTCGTTTCTCGGTCAACCTGGACGCTGCGAATCGGTGTGGAGTGGGGCTGAGTTCGGAACTGCTGAAGGTGGCGGTCAGGGTAACGGGCAAACCGGAAAGCGGGAAGGAAGGGCCGCGATGAAGACACCCGGCTCCCGCTCGATCTCGGCCAAGCTGATGTGGATGAACGTAATCGTCAGCGCCACCGTGCTGATCCTGGCGGTGCTCGCGTTCTTTTTCTACGACCTGATTTCATTTCGTCAGAACCTGATCGGGAACCTCAGGACAGCGGCGCAGATTGTGGGAACGAACAGCGTGTCGGCGCTGCTGTTCGACGACCAGCAAAGCGCAGCGACGACCCTGACGGCCCTGGCCAACTCGCCCGATGTGCAGGCGGCGACGCTGGTGACGAACGACGGCGAGATTTTTGCGGAGTACCAGCGGCCGGGAATCCGGCAGACGGCGGCGACGCGCGCGCTGAGCCCCGGGCGCCTGGATGAGGACTGGGTGACGGGCAGCCGCGTTCTGCTGGCGCATCGCATCATTTTCCAGGGCAAGCCCGAGGGGACGGTCTACATCGCGGCGGAGCTGACCGAGACGACCCGGCGGGCGCGGCAGTATCTGCTGATCGCGCTGGGCGTGCTGCTGGTGTGCATGGGGGCAGGTCTTATGATCAGCTCGGCGGCGCGCAAGATGGTGGCGCGGCCGATGGTGGCCCTGGCGGAGACGGCGCGGCGGGTGTCGCGGGAGCGGGACTATTCTGTGCGGGCGGCGCCGCATCGGGATAAGGATGAAATTGCCGTTCTGATCGAAGCTTTCAACGAGATGCTGGTGCAGATCCAGGAACGGGACACGGCATTGAACAAGGGGCGCGAGCACCTGGAGGCACGGGTGCACGAACGCACTGCGGCTTTGCGCGCGGCGAATCGGGAACTGGAGGCTTTCTCCTACACGGTGGCGCACGATCTGCGCGGGCCGCTCGATGCGGTGCAGGGGATCGTCTACATCCTCGAAGGGCTTGAGAAGGATGGGCGCGAGGCGGAGCGGGGGGAACTGCTGGAGCAGCTGCGCGCATCAACGCGCGGTATGGCAGGACTGATCGACGATCTGCTGAATCTGTCACGGGCGAGCACGGTGGCGCTGAAGAGGCAGCGGGTGGATCTGACCGATCTGGCGCGGGGGATTGCCGAAGACCTGAAACGTTCCGAAGGGGAACGGCATGTCGAGTTCCGAATCGAGCCGGTGCCGGAAGTCGAAGCCGATGAGGGGTTGATGCGAGTGGCGCTGGACAACCTGCTCCGCAACGCATGGAAATACACATCCCGCCATGCCGAGGCGCGTATCGAGTTCGGGGCCGTGAAGCGGCGGGGCGAAACGCTGTACTTCGTGAAGGACGACGGAGCGGGGTTCGATGCGCAGCTGAGCGACCAGCTGTTCCAGCCGTTCCACCGGCTGCATGGGCGAGGCGAGTTTCCCGGAACCGGAATCGGGCTGGCGACGGTGCAGCGGATCCTGGCGCGGCACGGGGGCCGGATCTGGGCGGAGGGCGCCGTGGAACAGGGCGCGACCTTCTGGTTCACGCTGAAGACCGGAGCAGCGGCGTAGCGAAGGCGGCCGCCGGGGTTTTCGTGCGAACGCGGCGCGGATTCTGAGAATTCTCTTATCTTTCCTTCTCGATTCGGGACCTCTCGTCGCAAGGGATAGTGCGACGATGAGCACCGACGGAAGCAAGCCGACAGACGTCGGACCAGGCGGCCGCGCGAGCGGCGGCAGGGTCGCTGGCGAGAGCGCAACCCCGAGCGGGGCACTCGGCGGCGGCGCTGCGCTGATGGTGTCTGAGACGCCGGAGGCCGGGGAGACAGAGAACCGGGATACGCGACTGGACCGGATGCCGGTGCAGCTGGATGTGATGGTACGGATCCGCGGGATGCGGGTCGACGACCTGCTGCGGCTCGAGAAGGGGACGGTACTCGAGACAGTCCATGATCACAGCCAGGATGTACCGATGGAATGCGGCGGAGCGCTGCTGGTGTGGGCGGAATTTGAAGTGCTGGATCAGAAGCTGGCAGTGCGGATTACACGGCTGGCATGAAGCGAGTGGAGCGGGTGATGCTGCGAGTGACGGAAGAGGGCGCGCGGAGAGGCGCGGTTGACGGGTCGGAAAAGACGATGAGTCTGGTGCTGAGCCCGGTTTTCGACGGAAGTGCACCCATGCCGCGTCCGAGTTGGACGATGCGGCTTGGTTTGTGGCTGCGGCGGCTGATGAGCCTGCCAACGGCTGGTGAGATACCGATTCGGGTGGAAGGCCGGCTGAGCCTGGGGCCGAAGAAATCGCTGGTGCTGGTGAACTGCCGCGGGAAGAGCGTGCTGCTGGCGCTGGGCGGCGAAGCGATTACGCCGGTGATGGAAGTGCCGGTGCCGCGGCGGCGCAGGAAAGAGCCGGCGTCGTGAGCCTGATTGCCATGAGCGGGATCTTCCCGGTGCTGCTGGCGGGGGCGCGGGTGCATGGCGTGCCGGCCGGGGGCGTGCCGGGCCTCGATTTGGGCAATAACAACACCATCCCGTGGACGATTGTCTTCACCCTGACGCTGCTCACGCTGCTGCCGGCGATTCTGCTGTCGATGACGCCGATGGTGCGGCTGCTGGTGGTGTTTCACTTTTTACGCCAGGCGCTGGGTACGCAGACGGCTCCGTCGAATCAGGTGCTGATGGGGCTGGGACTGATGATGACCTGGTTCCTGATGCAGCCGGTGCTGATCGAGGTGGATCAGCAGGCGGTGGAGCCGTTTCGCGCGGGAGAGATTTCCGGATGGGCGGCGATCGATCGCGGCACCGGGCCGGTCAGGACCTACATGCTGCGCTATGCGCGGGAAAAGGATCTGGCTCTGTTTGTCTCGGCGTCGATGACGGCGCGGCCGCAAAAACCGGAAGATCTGCCGCTGCGCGTGGTCGTGCCGGCGTACATCCTGAGCGAGCTGAAGGCCGGCTTTGAGATCGGCGCGGTGCTGTTTCTGCCCTTCCTGCTGGTGGACATGGTGGTGGCTTCGATTACGACGTCGATCGGGATGTTCCAGCTCCCGCCGGTGGTGATTTCGACGCCGCTGAAGATCCTGCTGTTCGTGATGGTGGACGGCTGGAATCTTCTGGCCGGGTCTCTGCTGAAGAGCTTTTAGAGGAGGGACGATGAGCCCGGATGAGGCGGCCGAGCTGATGCGACAGCTGCTGCGGGAGGCGCTGATTCTGGGGGCGCCAGTGCTGCTGGCGGCTTGTGTGACCAGTTTCGTGATCAGCCTGGTGCAGACGCTGACCTCGCTGCAGGACCAGACGATCTCCACCGTGCCGCGACTGTTGGTGGTGGTGGGGCTGCTGTTGGCGGGGCTGCCCTGGTTTCTGGGCCGGCTGATGAGCTACACGGTGGGGTTGTTCCACGACTTTCACCGCTTTCTGGGGCAGGGATGATGCCTCCCTGGGAGCATTCGCTGGCGGCCATGACCCTGGTGCTGGTGCGGGTGAGCGGGCTGATGGTCTTCGCGCCGGTGTTTTCGTCGTCGGCCATCCCGATAAGAGTGAAGGCGGGTTTCGTGCTGGCGGTGGCATTCCTGGTCGGGCCGGTGGTGGCGGGCTTCGCGGGAGCGCACGCGGAGCTGGGAACGATGGCGGTGGTGGGCGAGCTGAGCGTGGGGCTGGTCTTCGGGATGACGTTGTCGCTGGTGTTCGCGGCGCTCGATTTCGCCGGACAGGTGCTGGGATTTCAGTTCAGCTTCTCGCTGGTGAACGTGATGGATCCCAATGCGCCGGTGGAGACGCCCCTGCTGGGACAGATGTTTGGATTGCTGGGAACCCTGGTGGTGATCGGCGCAGGGCTGGATCGGACGATGCTGGCCGCGCTGCTGCGGACGTTTGTCGCCGCCCCGGTGGGAGCGGTGCGGCTGGATCCGCGGGTCGGGCTGGGGCTGATTCCCATGGCGAGCGGGATCTTCGCGGCGGCGCTCGAACTGGCGGCGCCGGTACTGGCGGCGACGATGCTGGCCGAACTGGCGGTGGCGCTGGCGGGAAAGCTCTCGCCCCAACTGCCGGTGATGGCGTTCTCGGTTCCGGCAAAGACGCTGCTGGGCTATGGGGTGCTGATCGGATCGCTGGCGCTGTGGCCTCACTGGATCGAAGCGCGGTTTGCGGCGCTGCTCGATGCCGCCGGAAGACTGCTGGCGGGAGCGGCCTGAGCCATGCCCGGGGACCGCACCGAGAAGGCGACGCCGCGCCAGAGGCAAAAAGCCGCAGAGCGCGGCGACCGCGCCCGCAGCCGGGACCTGATGAGCGGCGCCGCCATGCTGGCCGGGACGCTGGCCCTCGGATCTGTGGCCCGGAAATGGATCGCCGACTGGTCGGCGGCGTATCGCGCCTCCCTGATGCTGGGTCAGCCGAGCGTCTGGGAACGGGCGCCGGTCGAGCGGACGGCGGCCGCGTTGCGCGGGATGCTGCTGGCGGCGCTCGCGCCGGTAGGGGTGATTCTCGCCGCCGCAGTGGCGGGTGCACTGGTGGCGGGTCTGGCGCAGGGCGGGGGATGGAGCCTGCAGTTCGAGGCGCTCCAGCCCAAACCGGAGCGGATCAATCCGGCGGAGAACGTGAAGAACGTCTTTTCGCTGCGGGGAGCGGTGCGCCTGGGGAAATCGCTGGTGCCGGTCGTAGCGCTGGCGTTCTTTGCGGTGCGGGCGATCGAGGCGCAGACAGAGATTCCGCCGCTGAGCGCCCAGCGCTATCCCGACCTGTTCGCGCAGATGTACGGGCTGCTGCTGGACGGGGCCTGGATCTTTCTGGGATGGGCTGGGATCGACTACCTGATGGAGTGGCGCAGCCGGGAAACGCGGCTGCGCATGTCGAAACAGGATCTGCGCGATGAGTTCAAAGAGACCGAGGGCAGTCCGCAGATCCGGGCGCGCATTCGCGGGTTGCGGCGGCAGATGCGGCGGCGGCAGATGAAAGCCGATATCTCGCGGGCTTCAGTGGTCATCACCAATCCGACGCATTATGCCGTGGCGCTCAGTTTCGATTTCGAAACCATGGAACCGCCGCGGGTGCTGGCCAGGGGCCGGGATCTGCTGGCGGCGCAGATGCGCGAAGAGGCGCAGTGGGCAGGAGTGCCAATCGTCGAGAATCCGCCGCTGGCGCGCTCGCTCTACCGCCAGGTCGAGCCAGGCCAGGCGATTCCGTTTGAACTGTACGC
>JBAUGH010000086.1:0-2919 GCA_049679565.1 Acidobacteriaceae bacterium | reverse complement strand
GTCTACGACCGCGGCACCCACTACGCACTCTGGACCCTCACCCGCACCGTCGAATACGCCTACCTGCAGAAAACCCACGACCACAATTTCGACACCGCCATCGCGGCCATCGCCTCCCAGTTCGAAGCGCTCACCGGAAAGCCGCCCGCAGCCACACCGTAGCTGCCGGCGCGAACCGATCGCGAAATCCCGCCCTGGCTCTGCTTACGCCCCCGGCACCACGATCCCCGACCGCCGCACCCACTGCCCGCCCTGTTTCTCCAGATACACCCAGGTCCCCGCCGACGCCAGGTTCGCGCACCACTCACTCATGTACACCAGCGCCGCGCGGTGTTTCTTGTCGAAGTACACCTCGCTGAAGTACGTCGTGCCCGCGCTCTTTGCCGCCTGGGGATCGACCAGAGGGAAGCTGTGCTGCGGACGAAAACCCTCTTCGTCCAACTTGACGCGGATGTTCTTGTTCGCCTCGTAGTCGCCCACCGCCTCGTTGAACCCGTTCGGATTGTCGGGAGGCGGCTTCAGCTGCCCTTGCGGCGGAACGCGCGGGTCGCGGTCGGGATCGTTCACCGTCACTTCGGCAATGGCTCGCGTCGCCCCCGGCTGACAGGCCGGCCAGTTTCGGTCCCCCATCAGCAATGCATAAATCGCATAAGAATCCTCCGCGCGGTCCGGCGGCATGGGAATAATGCCCCCCGCGTTGGCGGCTGGCGCGTGCTCCGAGCCCGCACGGTTGTTCGCCGTCTGGGCAGGAACCCCTGCCGTCAGCATCCAGCACATCGCCAACAGGCCCAACCCTGGGTACGCCAGCCAGGACACACGAAGTCGCATGACTCCATAGACGCTCAGGAGCGCGCCGGCGTTCCCTCTCTTTTTTTGCAATTGATCGCGGGCGGGGGCTCTACCGAGGCCCCGTTTCTCCCGCCGCCGTCTCCGGCTGCTCCCACGCAGGCGTCGGCCTCTTCGCCTCGGGCAGGTCCCGCACCCGGTCGTACAGATACGCGTCGCTCACCGTGCCCAGCGCCTCGTTGTACAGCGTGATCGACCCGGTGACTTCCTTCAGTTCCTCGACGAACTGATGCAGCGTCGTCAGCCGGTCGGCCGTCGCCGGAAACTCCGCTTTGCTCGTCTTAAAGAACTTCTGGAACCCGCGGTCCACCAGCTGCGCGATCTCCCCCCCAAAAACCGGTCCCGGCCGCACCGCCATCCGCAATCCCGCCGCGTTATCGGCCTTTTCGATCACGATCGCGCTGCCGTATTTCGAGATTCGCACCTGATTTGCGACTCCGGCAACGTCCTGAACATCGAATTGAAGACGGCGAAGTTCGCTGAGAACTCCGTCCCACGTGCGCTGGCGCGGCTTTTTGAGCATGGGTAGCTATTTCCCCGAGGCGGGCAAAACGGTAAGCTGAATACAGCTCCAGGCCCGCTGCTTTCAGGGTCGCATACCCCGAGCGCGCGCGGCAATTTGAGGTCGAAACTCAAAGGTTACCGATGGCTACGTTCGCCCCAGCGAAAACCGCCGTCCCCGGCACTCGTCTCCCCGGCCCGCGCCTTCCCGGCATCGGTCTGCTCGACCGCATCGGGAACACGCCCCTCCTTCGTCTCGACCGCCTCACCGCCGACCTGCCCGGCATCCACATCCTCGCCAAAGCCGAATGGCTCAACCCCGGCGGTTCGGTCAAGGACCGCGCCGCCTCCGCCATCGTGCTCGAAGCGCTGCGCACCCGGCAGCTCTGCCCCGGGCGCCGCCTGCTCGACGCCACCAGCGGCAACACCGGCATCGCCTACGCCATGCTCGGCGCTGCCCTCGACTTCCCCGTCACCCTCTGCATGCCCTCGAACGTCTCTCTCGAACGCCGCCGCATCCTTCAGGCCTACGGCGCCGAGGTCCTCTGGACCGACCCCGCCGAGGCCTCCGATGGCGCCATCCGCAAAGCCCGCGACCTGCAAGCCGATCCCCAATACTTCTACGCCGACCAGTACAGCAATCCTGCCAACTGGCGTGCCCATTACAACGGCACCGGCCCCGAAATCCTCGACCAGACCGGCGGCGCCATCACCCACTTCGTCGCCGGCCTCGGCACCAGCGGCACCTTCATGGGCGTCACCCGCCGCCTGAAGGAAGCGAACCCGGAGATCGAATGCATCTCCCTGCAGCCGGACTCGCCCTTTAACGGCCTCGAAGGCCTGAAGTACATGCCCACGTCCATCGTGCCCGCGATCTACGATCCAAATCTCGCCGACCGCAACGTGGAAGTCGAAACCGAAGCCGCCTACGCCATGGCCAAACGCCTCGCGCGCACCGAAGGCCTGCTGGTCGGCGTTTCCGCCGCCGCCGCCGTCGTCGCCGCCCGCCGCATCGCCGAAGAACAGGCCCGCGCCGGAAAAGCAGCCGTGATTGTTACAATCTTGCCCGACGCCGCCGACAAATACCTCAGCGAGCGGTTCTGGGAGGAAGAGTAGCGTGCTTCGCCTCAGCCAGCAGATCTACGACGCCCTCCGCCAGCATGGCGAAGAGACCTACCCGCACGAGTGCTGCGGCGTGCTGCTGGGCCGCTTTGCGCCCGATCACGAACCCTCCGTCAACGAAGTGGTGGAGGCCATTCGCGCCGGCAACACCCGCACCGACTCCGCCCACAATCGCTATCAAATCGCGCCCCAGGAGCTCGTCCGCCTCCAGCGCTCCGGCCGCGAACGCGGCCTCGACATCGTCGGCTTCTACCACTCCCATCCTGACCACCCCGCCCGCTGGTCCTCCACCGATTTCGCCGAGGCCCACTGGATCGGATCGAGCTACGTCATCACCGCCGTCGAAAAAGGCGCCGCTCGCCAAACCAACTCCTTCCGTCTCGCCGGCACAACCGAGGACGACAAGCGCTTCGAAGACGAGCCCCTCCAGGTGACCGGACAGCTCGATCC
>JBAUGH010000085.1:0-5339 GCA_049679565.1 Acidobacteriaceae bacterium | reverse complement strand
CGCAGGTGCAACGCCAGCGCCGACCCGCATGTGGCGATCCCCAGTGCGGCACAGGCGATGAGGGTTGCCAGCCGCCGCACGCTTCGAACTTCCGCTCGCTTCTCGGTGAGTCGCATAATTCTCCTTTCGAACGTGTGGGCATCGAAAATTCCGATGGCGTGAGGAATTCTGGCCGGCATGCCCGCAACCAGCAGCGATGCCAGCCGCAACAGGGATCGCGCATAGGGATTGCGCCCGGTGAGAACCGCAGCCATCTCGTCGCAAACCATCTCCCGGGTCTCGATGACGCGTTCCCGCGTGATCTGAAAAGCGGGGTGATAGCTCACCGGCAAAGTCAGCAATTCGTACAGCAGGTTCTTCACAAAATCGTTGCGGCGAATATGGGCCAGCTCATGAGCGATCACCACAGGCAAATCCGCATCGGCAACGTCCCTGGTCAGGCGTTCGGGCAGAAGGATCAGCCTGCTCCGGAAGCCCAGGGTCACCGGGGCAAACAGGCTGGGCGAACTGGCAACGGCCACGCCCTCCACGCCGAATCGCACTGAGCAGTCCGCCCAGGCGCGCGCGTTGTCGCCCGTCAGGATCAGTTCGGTGGCCTCGCGCCGCAGAGACGCCAGACGCGTCCATCGCCACGCAAAACGCAGGAGAAACCAGGCGCAAACCGCTCCGTAAACCAGCACGGCGGCGCTCAGCAGGGTCGCCGGCAAATGAACGGCGCCCGCCCCGGTCGCCGCGCCCATCACCACCGAGACATGGGTATTGCCGCCGCGGGAGCCGCCGATCCGCTCCAGCCAGGTCCGGATCGAGAACCAGGACCACGGCGGGAGATAACCCGCCGGCAGCACACTGCCGAGCAGCAAGGCAGTCACCCACACGCGATGCTCCGCAGCCGCTCCCAGCGGCCGCAGCACCCGGGCTGCCAGCCACGCCGCCGCAAGCAGAAGCGGAACCTGCCACAGCGAATTCAGGACATAGCCCAGAACCCAGGCCTCAGCGGTCCTCATCGGTTCCCCCTTTCTCCCGGTGAAAGCGCTCGGTCAGCTCCGCCAGTTTGCGGGGATCGATCTGGCGGCTCTTCAACAGGCTCATGACCAGCTCCTCGCTCGATCCGCCGAACATGCGGTCGATGAGATCGCGCACGCCCTGGCCGAGGGCCCGGGCCTCGGTCACCTTCGCCGAGTAAACGTAGGCTCTTCCCTGCAATTCCCGGGTCAGCTTACCTTTGCGTTCGAGAATGTTGAGCACCGTCTGCACGGTCGTATACGCCAGCGGCGGCTTCAGCTCCGCGTGCACCGCGCTGACGGTAGAGCTGCCCAGCCGCCAGATCACCTGCATCATCCGCAACTCCAGCTGCGTCAGACCCGCGGCCTTCGCCTTCCCGCTTCGCTTCACTGTTCCTCCTAATGTCTTAGGAGATTAACGCCGGCCGCCGGAATTTGTCAACTATGACTTTAGGAGTTGCCGGAAGCGGAGCCCTGGAGGAAGCTTTCGCCCGGCGCCCCCGGCAGTCCGCTGCGCCCCTTTTCGCAGGGAACGTTACCGGGTTTGCGCGGTTTGGCATGCCACGGGCGCCGCCTGTGGAGGCATCCAACAGCCTGAGGAATCCGGAGGAACCCGCATGCAACGAATGCTTTCTGCCGTCTGCTGTTTCGCGCTTTGTACCCTTCCCGCCCTGGCCCAGAAGAAGGCTGCGATGACCGACCAGCAGTTTGTGAATTTTGCCGCGCAGACCGACATGGTCGAAGCCAACCTGGGACAGCTCGCCCAGTCCGCCGCCGCGAAACAGGATGTCAGGGACTACGGACAGATGCTGGTGACCGACCACACCCAGGACTACGGTCAGCTCAACAGCGCGGCGCAACAGGCCAGCCTGACCGTGCCCAACGCGATCGACGCCGAGCACAACAAGGCGATGATCGATCCCTTTCAAAAGCTAAAGGGAGCGGCGTTCGATCGCAAATACATCCCGGAGATGATCGCGGGCCACACGAAAGCCATCGCCATCTATAAGAAAGAGGCGGAGGACGCGCAGAATCCGGCGCTGAAGACCTATGCCGAGACTGCGCTGCCTGTCCTTCAGAAACATCTGGACGGCGCGAAGGCCCTGGAAAAAGGCAAGTAGGTTTCCAGCAGGGATCGGCGCGAATCTCGTCACGCCGGAAGCGGGTGCCTGAACCGATACAATGGCGGCCATGCCCGTCTCGCACTCAGGCGCCCGCCCCAAAACTGACGCAAAGCCGCGTCCCAAATCCGGCAAGACCGCCGTTGCTCCAGCCCGGGCTCGTCCCGACACAGAGCGCACAGCAGGTCCCGGCAGCAGGTCCGCCGCCGCGAAGCGCCTCCCCACTACCGCCCCGGGGAAAGAACGCCTCGAGCTCGACCCGAAGCGCATTGCGGAACTGCTGCGCCGGCTCCGTGCCGCGTATCCCCATGCCGAATGCGCGCTCCACCACCGCGACCCCTGGGAGTTGCTGGTCGCCACCATCCTCTCGGCGCAATGCACCGACGCGCGGGTGAACATGGTCACGCCGGAGCTGTTCCGCAAATTCCCCACGCCCGCGGCCTTCGCGCAGGCGTCGCTGCCCGCGATTGAAGAGGAGATTCGCTCCACCGGCTTTTACCACAACAAGGCAAAGTCAATCAGCGGTGCGGCAAAGGCCATCGTCAGCCAGTACGGCGGCCAGGTGCCCCAGACCATGCCGGAGCTGCTGCAACTCCCCGGCGTCGCCCGCAAAACCGCCAACGTGGTGCTCGGCGTCGCCTTCGGGAAGGCGGAAGGCGTGGTGGTCGATACGCATGTCCTGCGTCTCTCCCACCGCCTCGGCCTCAGCCTGGCGAACGACCCGAAAAAGGTGGAGGAGGATCTGATGCGCATCATCCCTCGGGACCGCTGGATCGCCTTCTCCCACGAAATGATCCATCACGGACGGCAGGTTTGCATCGCGCGTAAACCGCGCTGCGCCGAATGTTCGCTCGAAACCCTGTGCAATGCGCCCGACAAAACGTGGAGCAGTCACTAGCCGAACGCGATGAGCACGACGCCCCTGCAACCTGTCCCTTCCCCGTCCCGCGCCGCGGCTATGCCACCGCCTGCCCGGAGCGCCCGCCGCTTCACCCTCGTCATGACGGCGCTGGTCGCCGTCCTTCTCCCCACCGAGTTTTTCCTGGGCCGGCCTCTGCGCGTCGTTCGCTTCGGCGTGACTCCCAACGTGGTGGCCGGCCTTCTGCTGATTGCCGCCCTGGTCGCGTACTGCCGCTGGCGTCCGCTGCCCCGCCTCGTCGAATCCTGCACGCTGGCGCTGTGGACCGCATTCCTCGCCAATGCGCTCTCCGTCCTCATCCAGATTGCGGGCAGAAGCCCTCGACCGCTGATCGATGCGCAGCTCGCCCGGATGGATGGGCGGCTGCATTTTCAAACTGCCGCGGTGGTTCGCTTCGCCGCGCACCTGCCTTCGCTCAGCATCGCGCTCGGCATGGTGTATGAGCTGGTCGGAGCTTTCATTCTCGCCGCCGTGCTCCTGCTGCCCTTCCTCGGCTATGCGGAGGCGGCGCGCCGCTACGTGATGAGCGCTGCATTCGGCATCGTCATCGCGGCGATTGTCTTCGCGTTCTGGCCGGCCGCCGGTCCCTGGACCACGGAAGCCTTCCGGCCCAATCCCTTCCAGGCCGATGTCACCGCCTACCTTGCGCTGCTCAAATCCCATGCCCCGGTCGCGCTGGACATGAAGCGCGCGGCCATCGTGGCCTTTCCCTCGATCCACGTCCTGCTGGCGCTGCTCTCCGCTGTCGCGCTCAGTTCCATCCGCCGCCTGCGCATCGTGATCTGGATTCTCGCCATAGCGATGTGCTTTTCCACGCTCACCACCGGGTGGCACTACCTTATGGATGTCTTCGGCGGAATCGGCCTCACGGTCATCGCCGTGGCCCTCGCGCGCGTGGCTCTGCCCTCCGATCCACCAACGCCCTCCTGAATCGGGATCTTCCATAGGGGTGCCGGAAGAATGGGGCCTCCATTCTCCGCGGGCCGTACCTCCGGGGGAGGATCCGGCTCGCAGGAGAGTGGCCCGTACCACAGGCCGCGGCGGGGCAGAACGCCGGGCGCCAACCGCTTACATCAGATGCTGCAACGCATCCCACACGTACACGCCCAGGATGCCGACCGTCAGCAGGCAGGTAGCGCCGGTGACGACCCGGATCCACGGCTGAATCTTGTTGACCTTCACCAGGAGTTCCTCCTGCTCCTTTTTCTGGTGATTTCCAGAGTCGTCGAGGAAAATCTGGTCTTCTTCGTAGCGGGTGAGGTTGGAACGGTAGACAAGCAGGACCAGGAGGAAGGTGATGATGACCGCCCAGATGATCCAGACAACCGGCATAAAGCTCATGATTGAGCTCATAAAGCGCCTCGAGTCGTCGAATTCCGCATCGAGGGCGGGGAGCGCCGGGGAGCCGGGCATGCGGCCGGTGCAACCTCGCACCGGCTGCAACCGAGAGCTGACCAGAGGACCGGGACCTCTCAACGGTTGAGCCGGCTCCTGGTGCCGGGCGGGTCCGGAAAAACCCTGAGCTCCGGGCTCGGATAGCAGGAGGGGCCGTCCGGTCCAGTATGTTAGCGCCGTTCGTTCAGATTTGACCAGGGGATTTTTCACTTTTCCTCGTTACCATCTGGCAACTTCCGGCAAATCATCGGATTCCATGCAAGGGCGAGGCACGAACGACCATGCGGAAATCGGCCCTTTCAGACATGACCCTGCGCTGCGCTGCCGTTCTGGGGCTGTGCGCCGCCATCCTGTGGATGGTGTCGTGCACGGCCAGCGGCAAGCAGGAGTCCGACCAGCAGATCCAGCGGCAGGCCGAACAGGCCACCCAAAACGCCAAAGTGGCCGCCCAGAAAGCGGCCGCGGAAGCCCGTATCGCCGCGGCTCACGCCGAGCGCGACGCCAACGACGTCGCGAAGGGCGTGAAGGCCGGCCTGCACAATGGCAAGACCGCTGACGGCGCCATCGACGTGAACTCGGCCACCCGCGCCCAGCTCGAATCGCTGCCTGGGGTCACCGCGGCTACGGCCACGCGCATCGAGGCGCACCGGCCCTACGACACGCCGGGCGACATGGTCCGCAAGGGCGTCGTCTCGCAGAGCGAGTACGACCGCATCTCCGGCGACATCGTCGCCCGCTGACGGCCGGCTGCGCCCAGCCGGCTTCGATAAACTCAGAGGGATGTCTTCCCAACGGAAGTGGGTCTGTGTCTTCTGCGCCTCGTCTGCAGGCGCCTCTCCTGCGTATCCCGAAGCGGCGAGCGAGCTGGGCGGCGCCATTGCCCGGCGCGGCTATGGGCTGGTC
>JBAUGH010000084.1:0-5970 GCA_049679565.1 Acidobacteriaceae bacterium | reverse complement strand
GAGGCGATGGAAGTCACGTTCGGGGAGAGCTTCACGATCAGGGGGCGAGTGGACGCCTCTTTTGCCCGAGAAACCAGATCAAACAGCATGCCGGTATCCGCGCCAAAGGCGATGCCTCCGTGGCGGGTGTTGGGGCAGGAAGCGTTCAGTTCGTAAGCGGCGATGCCCTCGGCCTCATTGAGGCGGCGGATGACGGCGACGTAGTCGTCCATGGCATAGCCGAAGACGTTGACGATGACGGCGCAGGCGGGATAGTGGCGCATGGGCGGCAGCTTGTCGGAGATGAACTTTTCGACGCCGACGTTCTGCAGGCCGATGGCGTTGATCATGCCGGCGGCGGTTTCGATGAGGCGGGGCGCCTGGTTGCCGGGCATCGGTTCGCGAGAGATGCCCTTGGTGACAAATCCACCGATGCGGCGGAAGGAAACGATCTCCTCGAACTCGACTCCATAGCCGAAGGTGCCGCTGGCGGCGATGACGGGATTGGCCAGCTCGATGCCGGCGAACTGCACACGCATGTCGGGCTTCATTGAGGCGGGGCCGCTTTCGGGGGAGTCGTGGATTTCGGCCGGGGCGCAGCTTTCGGCTGGGCCTCAGGCGCATGGCGGGTTACGGTGTGGTGCACGCGCGGCGGCGGCGGGGGCTTGGGATAAACGATATCGGCGGACGGCCTGAGCGCCTCAGTGAGGATATGGCCGACGGAAGCGGAGGGCTGATTGATGCGCAGCAGGGCGGCAAAGGTGGCAGCGAGATCCACCGGCTGCACGAGGTTGTCGTAGGTGCCGGGGGCGAAGGGCGCACCGTAGAAGCCGAGGGGCACGTGGCGATCGTAGGAGTACGGGGTGAAGTGGGTGGTGCCGTGGGCGACGGCCATCTGGTACGCCTCGGGGATCACCATGATGTACCAGCCGCCGTTGGGAGAGTAGCTATTGGCAATGAGCCGACCCCACGGGGTGGGAGGCAGGGGTCCATCGGCAAGCTGCTCGCGGGTGTAGCTGCGGAAGAGGACGGGATGCGGAGGCAGGCGGATATCGGAAGGCTGGAGTGCGGGCTGGTTCGGGGACGGACTGGCGGCCATCGGCATATCGCTGGGGGGCGGCTCGGGTGCAGACGGCTCAAGGGAAGCGACCGCGCCGGGCAGGAGTTGCTGGACGGCCTGCTCGGCTTCCTGCTCGATGATGCCGGCCTTGAGAAATTCGCTTTGGTTGAGAGAGATGTAGGGCAGGTCCTGATGCGGCAGGATGTACTCGACTTTTTCGCCGGGAGAGAACTTCATATTGATGGCGTAATTCAGGGTCGCGATCAGCTTCGTCATATCAATGGTGGCGGCGTTCATACCGTACTGCGCGGCGGTGGCGGGGATGGGCGCGACGCCGTGGTCAGCGGTCAGGGCGATCCACACGTTGCCGAGGCCGCCAGGGATGTTTTTGTCGAGCCAGGTGAAGAAGGCGTCGAGCTGGGTGTCGAGGGAGTCGACCATCTGCTCCTCGTCGGGCGAGTCGGGGCCTTTGGCGTGGCCCATGATGTCGTTGGCAGAGAGGCTGATGGCGAGCAGGTCGGTGACGTTGTTCTGGCCGAGCTGCTCGCCCTGGATGAGAGCCTCGGCGAACTGCAGCTCATAGGCATTGGCTGCGGGCGTACTGCCGACCTGGTTATAGAAGTTAGTGACGGTGGAGAGGCCGGCGTCCTGCTCGGCCTGGGCGATGGCGCCGCCGCTGTTGAAGGCGGTGACCCAGTCGGGCAGCTGTGGCATGTAGAAGCTGGAGGTGATGAAGTCGCCGGAGGCGGGGTCGATCCAGAAGGCCCCGTTGGCGGCGGCGCCGGCGGAGAGGATGGCGGCGCGATCCTTAAGCGAGACGCCGTAGACTTTGGCCTGGCCCTGGGTGGCGAGGCGCAGCTCATCGCCTACGGTGGAGGCGAGCAGATTGCGGGGCGAGCTGCCGGTGATGTACTTCGCGTTGGGCGGCATGCTGGCGGGAGGGACGCCGACCATGCGATAGCGCTCGTCTTCGACAGAGGTGACGGGGCGCTGCTGGTTGCGGCTGAGGTCCCACCAGGAGTTGCCGGCGATGCCGTTGCCGTCGCTGTAAGCGCCGGTGCCGATGGCGGCGTGTCCCGGGGCGGTCTTGGTGTTCGCGTAGTCGTAGTAGCAATCGGGGAAGTACGCGCCGTGATCGAGGAAGAGGTTGAAGCCGCGGTCCTTGAAGTCGGCGCGCCAGCGGTCGAGATAGTCGCCGCGGAACTGATCGATGACGAGGATGATGGCGAGCCTGGGGTGATCGTTATAGGCGCTGGGCGGCGGAGGCGGGGGGACTTCGTGGTGCTCGAGGACGCGGCGGGCGCGGACGTGCGCGGCGTCGTCAGGCTTTCTGGGCGTGGTCTGGGCGGAAGCGAGGGAAGCGGCGGCGAGGGCGCAAAGCAGCAGGGGAAGGCGAAGACGAGTCATAGCGGCCACTCTCCAAGTTAGCAAGGAACCGGGGCCGGGGAACAGGAGACGGTGGGGGAAACCAGGGACGACGGGGAAAACCACGGGTCGAGGGTGCGCAGGGGTGATTTTCCACGGGACAACCGGGCCTCCCGGAGGGCCATCTGCCCTTGTGAAAGCCGAGGTCGGGTTGTGGGAATGCCATTCCGCTCCTTTGGGACAAAATGTCGTCGTCACGCGGCGGAGCTGATCCTTTTTTCTATGATCGCAGCGGTTCTGGTGGGCGTGGACCTGATGTTCTTTTTCTGGCCGTTCCGCTATCGCCAGGTGCAGCCGCTGCTCGAGCAGGTGTTTCGCAGCCGGGTGAGCGTGCAGGAATATCACCGCACCTATTTTCCTCATCCGGGATTCGTGGCGGAGGGGGTGACGTTTTACCGGCACGGCGACACGGCGATTCCGCCGCTGGCCAGGGTGAAGAGGATGCAGGTGATCGGGACGTGGACCACGCTGCTGTTTCATCCTCACCTGCTCTATCAGATCCGGCTGGAGGGGCTGCACGTGCAGATTCCGCCATCGGGGACAAATGCGCGGGGGATGGACTTCGACCAGGGAGTGATCGACACGTCGCAGTCGAAGTTACAGATTGAGACGATTGTGGCCGACGGGACCACTCTCGATTTCCTGCGGGGGCGGGAGAATCCGCCGCTGCAGTTCCGGTTCGCGAGGCTGCGGATCCATAACGTGCGGGCCGGGCAGCCGTTTCAGTTTGTGACCCGAGTCATGATTCCGGGGCCGCAGGGGGCGGTGGATGCGAACGGTTCGCTGGGCCCGCTGCGCACGAACGATTACGGATCGACGCCGCTCTCCGGAATCTACGCGCTGACGGGCGCCGATCTGAGCCGGGTGGACCATGTTGCGGGACACGTAGCGGCGCGGGGGCGCTTCCGGGGACCGTTCTCTGCGGTGGATGTGGAGGGGCAGGCGGACATTCCCGACTTCCGCGCGGGTTCCGCGCACCAGGTTCGGCTGGATGCGCATTACCGCGTGGTGGTGAACGGGACGAACGGCGATGTGCAGATCGAGAAAGCAGTGGTGCAGAGCGGGGGCAGCGCGATCTCGGCGAGCGGATCGGTGACCGGTTCGCCGAAGAAGGTTGCGGTGAACCTTGCCGCGAACCGGAGCCAGGTGGCCGATCTGCTGCGCATGGTGGAGCAGGGCGAACCGCAGGTAGAAGGCACGGTCAGCTTTGAGGCGGCGGCGGAGTTCGAGCCGGGGCCGGAGCGATTTCTGCAGCGGCTGAAGCTGACGGGGACGATTGCGCTGGACGGGGTGCGCTTCACCAGGGCGAAGACGGAGGAGTCGCTGGACGCGTTCAGCGCGAGAGTGCAGAGGAGTCCTCCGGGCGACACGAAGAGCGATCCGAGGCTTGCTGCGAAGGACGATCCGCCGGAGGTGAGCGCGGATGCGCGCTCGGACACCCGCTTTGCGAATGGGATGGCCTACTTTCCGGATATCCGGGTGACGTTTCCAGGGGCGCGGGCGCGGCTGCACGGCAGCTTCAATCTGCTGGACACGCGGATTCATCTGACCGGGCAGATCGCTCTGCAGCAGGGCATCTCACACGCGGCGACGGGATGGAAGGCGCTGCTGCTGAAGCCGCTGACGCCGTTTTTCCGGCACAGGCGGGCGGGGGCGGTGGTGCCGATTGCGGTGACCGGGACAGCGCAGGATCCGAAAGTCGGTGCGGACCTGCTGCACGACAAATGAAGCCGGCCAGCTTGACCGGGTGTGCTCAGCCCCCTAAACTGGAGGAGATGATGCCTTGTTCCACCTCGGTGTGTTGTTGCGCTTGTTGTTGCGCGCCGCGCCGGGCGTGTGGATGAGCTTCTAAACGCAATTCATCCCCAACGATCCCGCGCACTCAGCCTTTCGCTGACGCGGGTTTTTTATTTTCGCCACGAAATGCCAGCCATCCCCAGGAGAGCTATATGGCCGACAGCGGCACCGAGCAGCAAACGACCCCGAAGGAAACCAAAGCGCAGAAGGCGGAGCGGCTGAAGCGGGAGAAGAATCCGTGGGACGCGGTGGCGGAGATTCGCGCGTTTGCGCGCAACGGGCGGGGCTCGATTCCGGAGACCTGGAATCTCTATTTCAAGTGGTGGGGAATCTATACGCAGGGCGACGGCCTGGGGGTGACCGGCGGGCGGGGCGGCGAGGGCAAGGCCACGGAGTATTTCATGATGCGGGTGGGGGTGCCGAACGGCATCCTGCGGCCGGACCAGGCGCGGGTGCTGGCGGAGATTGCGCGGCGGCACGCGAGAAACCTGGTGGACATTACGGTGCGGCAGAACCTGCAGTTCCACTGGCTGACGGTGGAGTCGCTGCCGGAGGTGATGGAGGCGCTGGACGCGGTGGGCTTGTCGCCGAAGGGCGCGTGCGGCGACGTGGTGCGCAACGTGACCGGCTGCCCGCTGGCGGGGATGGCGGGCGACGAACTGGTGGACGCGTCGCCCCTGGCGGTGAAGATTGCGCGGGATCTGCAGGCGAACAGCGAGTTCTACAACCTGCCGCGCAAGTTCAAGATCTCGGTAACCGGCTGCCCGGTTTGGTGCTCGTATCCGGAGATCAACGACATCGGGCTGACGGCGACGCGGCGCGGGGCGGAGGTCGGCTACTCGGTGCGGGTAGGCGGCGGATTGTCGAACGAGCCGCATCTGGCGGTGCGGCTGAACGCGTTCGTGCGGGCGGAGCAGGCGGAAGCGGTGGTGCGGGCGATCACGGAGATCTTCCGCGCGCAGCAGGGGCTGCGCGAGAGCCGCGACCGCGCGCGGCTGAAGTATCTCTTCATGAAAGAGGGATGGACGGCGGAGCGGTTTCTGGAGGAGGTTGAGTCTCGCCTCGGTTACAAACTCGATCCGGCGGTAGAGGAAGAGGTTCCCGAGGACATTCTGCGCGATCACGTGGGGATTCATCGGCAGCAGCAGGCGGGGCTGAGCTATGTGGGCGCGAGCGTTTTGCGTGGGCGGCTCACGGGCGATCAACTGGGGGCGGCGGCGGAGCTGGCGGAGCGCTTCGGCACACCCGGCGATCTGCGGCTGACGGTGATGCAGAATCTGCTGTTCCTGAATATTCCCAACGCGCAGGCGGGCGCGCTGGCGCAGGAACTGGAGACGATTGGCCTGCGGGTGGAAGGGACACCGTTCTTCCGCGGCGGTATCGCCTGCACGGGGACGGAGTTCTGCAAGTTGGCGATTACCGAGACGAAGGGCTTCCTGCGCTGGCTGGTGGAGGAGATGGAGGAGCGTCTGCCGCAGTTCGACCAGGCGCTGCGGCTGCACGTGACGGGTTGCCCCAACAGCTGCGGGCAACACTGGATTGCGGATATCGGCCTGGAAGGGAAAAAGATCAAACATGAAGGTCATCTGACGGACGCGTACTACTTCTGCGTGGGCGGGTCGGTGGGAAAACATGCAGCGACGGCGCGGCCTGTGGGCTTCCGAACACCCGCGGCGCTGGTGCCCGAGGCGATGGAGCGGCTGCTGCGG
>JBAUGH010000083.1:0-10271 GCA_049679565.1 Acidobacteriaceae bacterium | reverse complement strand
GGTCTGCAACGCATTCGCAGTCGAAAATTCCGCTGTACTTCCGCTCGCTGCGCACGCGCTGAATACCGTCCATATGCAGAACAGCGGCGTGCGCGGCGAGACACGACCAGACCGAGGCGCAGGTCTTCTCGCGGGCCCACTCCAGAACCCGCACAAAGCTGTCCCAATACGGCTCATCGCGCAGGCTGGGCGAAAGCGGCTCCCTCCCGGTGACGATCAGGCCGTCGATCCCTGCATTCCACAGCGACTCGATACAGACGTAGTGTCGCTGCAAATGAGCCGTGGCGGCCTCACCCCGCGGAACGCCGGGCAGGCTGCACAGGACCAGACGGACCGTGAATTCCGTCGCCGCCGAGCGAAGGAGCGCAATGAACTGCCGTTCGGTGGCTTCCAGAGCGCCGTCCGGCATGTTGTTCAGCAGCCCGATCACCAGCGGCCGGCTCGAATCCGTCGCCTGAGCCGGCGAGTGTCGGTTGCGCGCGCCGAGGAACGCGGAAGAGTCAGTGTCGGGATAGTCGGGGGGAAGAAGCACGGGCACGGTCTTTCTCCTGGGGTAAAGAGCTAAACGGCTTCCGGGATCGCAGACAGGGCTTGATCCAGGTCAGCGAGAATATCGTCGACATGTTCAATCCCTACGCTGAGGCGAATCATCTCGGGCATGACACCGGCGCTGCGCTGCTCCTCCGGCGACATCTGGCGGTGGGTTGTTGAGGCGGGGTGGCACGCCAGCGACTTGGCGTCGCCCAGATTGACCAGGCGGGTGACCAGACCAAGCGCATCGTGAAATTGGACTGCTGCGGGGTAGCCTCCCCGAACTCCGAACGCCAGGAGTGAACAGGCATGGCCGCCGAGATACTTCAGGGCCAGCTCGTGATAGGGACTCTCGGGAAAGCCGGCATAATTCACCCAGGCAACTTTCGGGTGGCTGCGCAGGAATTCGGCTACCCGGCGAGCGTTGGCGGTGTGGCGCTCCACCCGCAGCGCGACAGTCTCAATGCCCTGCAACAACAAAAACGCGCTCAGCGGCGACAATACAGCACCGGTCGTTCGCTGGTAAACGCTGCGGCAGCGTCCAATATATGCAGCCCTTCCATAGTGATCGGTGTAGACCAGCCCGTGGTAAGAGGGATCCGGCTCGGTGAAGATCCGAAACTTCGCTCCGTGCTCTTTCCAGGGGAAATTCCCGCTGTCGACGATGGCTCCGCCAAGGGTAGTGCCGTGACCGCCGAGGAATTTGGTCAGAGAATGAACCACGATATCCGCGCCAAATTCGAATGGCCGCAGAAGGATCGGGGACGCCACGGTATTGTCCACGATGAGCGGCACTCCATGACGGTGGGCGACCTCAGCCAGCCGCTCGAGATCGCAGATATTTCCGGCCGGGTTTCCGACGCTTTCGCAAAAGACGGCGCGAGTGTCCTGGTCGATCAGCGCCTCAATGGCTTCCGGCCGATCGGAAGCGGCAAATCGCACCGCAACTCCCTGGCGCGGCAGCAGGTGGGCGAACAGTGTGTGCGTCGTCCCGTATAACTGCGGAACCGAGACGATGTTGGTTCCCGGGTCGGTCACGTTGGAAACTGCATAGGTCACAGCCGCCTGACCGCTGCCAACACAGAGAGCGGCAACGCCGCCTTCCAGAGCCGCAACTCGTTTTTCCAGAACATCGGTGGTTGGATTGGCGATGCGGGTGTACCGGTAACCATCCTCCTCGAGATTGAACAGGGCCGCGGCGTGCTCGGCGCTGTCGAAGGCGTAGGACACGGTCTGATAAATCGGAACCGCCACCGCGTGGGTGGTCGGATCAACCTGATAGCCGCTGTGGATCGCAATCGTCTCTGGCTTCATGGTGTCTCGGAATCAATAATCATCGGAATCGGCGTGCTTCAGGACACGGCCGTGGCCCGCCGCCCCGCCTTCTGCGCGGCCGCCACCTGAGTAATCTGCTCCGTCACCTGCCGAATGTCCGCTTCCGTGGTTTTGAAGCTGGTGATGCAGGCGCGCACAACTGAGGCTCCCCGAACCTTCGCCTCCGACATCCATGCAATCTGGTTTGTGGCAAGTGCCTGCAAAAAGGCCGGCAAGTCCAGGCCTTCGCGGGTAAAGCAAACGACCGGCAGCGGTGTGGAGTTCACAACCTTCCAGCCTGAGGATTGGAGAGTGGCGCGCAGCAGGCTTCCGAGGCGGGCCTGATGCTCGATCATCTGCGCCTGGCCGTACTCGCCCCGCTCGGCGAGACTCAGAAACAGCTTGAGGCCCGCAAACCTCCTCGACCACTGTACGGAATGGGTGTAGGGATCGGTGGTATGTGCGCCGGCGGCGTCCGGCATGTAACTCGCCTCGGCGCGAAAGGCCCGTGCGATCGCAGCGGGATGGCGGCAGAAGAACATCCCGCATCCCATCGACACAGAAAACCATTTATGGGCGTCGCAGGTGATTGAATCCGCGGATGCGATCCCCGCGAGATGATGGCGCAGAGACGGAGACAAAATCGCGGCTCCGCCCCAGGCGGCATCTACGTGGAACCACAACCTCTCTGTACGACAGAAATCGGCAAGTTGCGGCAGAGGGTCGATAATACCGGCGGTGGTAGTTCCAGCCGTAGCCACGACCATCAGCGGGGCCAAACCCTTCTTCCGGTCGCTCTCAACTTCCCTCGCCAGGTCCCGCCCATCCATCTTCATATCGTGGCCGGTCCGCACAACCCGCAGCGCATCGCGCCCCAAACCGGTCATGTGAGCAATCTTGCTGAAAGAGTGGTGCGCCTCCGCGGAGAGATAAATCACCGGCGTCGCGGGCAGGCTGCGCAACCCTGCTTCTCCGTAGCCGGGAAAAGCGTGCGTCAGAGCCACGATGGCGGCGGAAAGGTTGGCCTCGGCTCCACCACTGGTAAAGCTGGCCGCTGTTTCTGGCGGCAGACCGAATTTGCCGGCCAGCCAGGCCAGCGTATATCGCTCGATTTCAATCGCTGCCGGCGAGGTCCGCCAGGCAGCCAACTGCGGGTTGTAGGCAGCCACCAGGCTGTCGGCGATCACCGACGAGAGAGAGACACTGGGGTTGAACAGGCCGAAATAGCGGGGGTGCGTAATCTGCACCTGCCAGTCGCGCAGCATCTTCTCCACATCGGCGGCGGCAGACTCGAGCGGCATCGGATGGCTGAAATCGTACTTCGAAGCGAGATAGCTGCGAATCTCCTCTGCGCCGACGTGGGGATAGATCGGCCCCTGGTCGATGGCTGCCTCAATTTCTTCGAACTTATCCCTGAGCGTACGATCGAACATAAGAATCGTGTCCCCGGACTCCTTCATGCTGGCGCACCCGGCTGGCGAAGAATGCCTGCGCCATCGTCACAGCCGGATTTGCCCGGTTTGAATTCGATCGTACAGAGCCTGATCGACCCGTTGCAGAGCCTGGGTCTCCGGGTTGTCAAAGTAGACGGCGTCGGCAATGAGCCGGGGATCGTAGCCCTGTCTCACCAGTTCTGATTTTGAATACTTAAATGTCCCCGTCACTTCAAAATTGTCGCAAAATCTCAAAAATGCGGGCCGCGCATAAGAGGGAAGCGATGCCATCACGTGCCGGCGCAGATCCGCGAGATGCGGTTTTACTCCCAGGCTCAGAGCGGCCATGCCGATCCTGCCCTCAGCCTTGCCGACTTTCACGCCATACACCACAGCATGTTGCACACCGGGAAAACGGCTGATGGCCTCCGCCACTTCTGTGGTGGCCACATTCTCCCCCTTCCATCGGAAGGTGTCACCGACGCGGTCGACGTAGTAATAGAAGCCCCGGCTGTCCCTGCGCATCAGGTCACCGGTGCGCACCCAGACGTCGCCCCGCTGAAAGACATCGCGGAGCAGCTTGCCGTCGCTGGCGCTTGCATCCGTGTACCCCTCGAAGCGGCTGCCGGCCTGGGAAGGATCGGCCAGCACGCGCGCCAACGCCTCACCCGGCTCGTTCGGAGCACACGCCACACAGAATCCCTCAGCGTTGCGCTGGGGCATCGCGGTCTCGGGATCGAACTCGACCAGTGCCGGAGCGAATCGGTGCGCGAGATACGGAGGAACCCGACCCATCGACCCAGGCTCACCCTCCACGTTGAACAGCGAGAGGCCGCCTTCGGTAGATGCGTAGAATTCAAGAATCTGGCGAATCCCAAAGCGATCCTGGAACGCCTGCCATACGTCCGGCGCCAGGCCATTGCCGCACGCCACACGAACGCGATGATCGCGATCCCGCCGACCCGGAGGAGCTTGCAGCACATATCGGCAGAACTCGCCAATATACTGCAGCATCGTGCAGTCCCAGCGAACTATATCGTTCCAGAACTCGCCCGCCGAGAACGATTCGCGCACCACAACGCTGCCCCCGCCAACCAGCGTCGCCGCCGGAGCCAGAACCCCACCGACGCTGTGATACATGGGAAGTGAATCATACATCCGATCATCCGGTTGCACATCCAGCAGGCCGGCGAACCAGTTGGACCAGTGCAGAATTCGCCCGTGGGTGATTCTGGCCGCCTTGGGCAGTCCTGTCGTTCCGGACGTGTAGACGTGCAGCGCAAGATCGTCAATCGTCACCCGCGGCAGACCGGCCCCCGTCAGGCTCCGGAACGGCAGCTGATGCACGAAGACATCGATCCTCCTGAAGCTCTGGTGATCGGCTCCGTGAATCCAGATTTCCGGCCGAGAGGGGAGCGAGGTCAACGAGGCAGCAGCCACGCCGGAAAACTCATCGGCGACGATCAGGTGTTTCGGATGAACCACATTGATGCAGTGCGCCAGCGCTTCACCGCTCAGATGAGTGTTGAGCAGCGCCACCACGCCGCCCACGGCGGTAATGCCCAGCCAAAGGGCAAAGTACTCGGGTCGGCTGGTCATCAGCAGTCCGACCACCTCTCCCTTTCGCAGATTCTGGTCGAGCGCCCACTGAGCGTATTGGCTCACGCGACCCGCCAGTTCGCGATAGCTGAGGCTCTCACGATCGCAGAGAAGCGCCGGAGCGTCTCCCCTGCGCGAGGCGATCTCTTCAATCACGGTTGCGAGGATCCGCTCAGGATTTCGGCTGATCGGCGCCGTTTTCTCCAGCGCACGCAGCCATACGCGGGACGCGCTCGTACCCGAACGCGGAACAGATGCCGACACGCTCATGCCGTGTTTCCCGCGTCTACCGTCATTACCGTACCGGTGATGTTTCTCGCCTTGTCACTCAGGAGATATTCCACCGCGTGCGCTACATCCTCGACCTCGGCCATCCGGCGCAGGGCGCTGCGGCGGACAATGCGCGCGCGGTGCTGCTCGTCGAGGCCGGATGTCATGTGGGTGTCGACAAATCCTGGAGCAACCGCGTTGACGGTTATCCCAAGCCCCCCGACTTCCCGCGCCAGGGAACGGGAAAACCCGAGCAGTGAGGATTTCGTTGCGCCGTAGACCGCAAGGCCGCTGTACCCGGTGAAGGCGATGATCGATGATACGTTTACAACGCGACCTTCTCCCGCACTCATCATCCCGCGCACAACCTGTTTCGTCAAAACGATGGGAGAAAGAGTATTGATGCGAATCAGCTGTTCGATCCGCGCAACTGGCATCATCGCGAGCGTTCCCTCGAAGCTGACGCCCGCGTTATTCACGAGACCGAAGATGGGGCCGTATTCCCTTCGTGCCTGAGCAATCAGCTTCGGAATCCCTTCTATATCGGCAAGGTCGAAAGGCAGGAAGATACAGGAACCGGAACCGGAGCCGGAGCTGTCCGCGCGCCTCGCGGCCAGTTCACTGCTCTCGGTGCGCGCAATAGCAATCACCCGATATCCGGCGTCGATCAGCTTGCACGTAATTCCCAGACCGAGACCGCGGCTGGCCCCGGTGACGACGACATTACGCATGCCGGCGCATCATTTTCCCGGATCCGGCCAACATCAGCATCGGCACAACATCGACGGACGCCGGAACTTTGTGGGCGGGCAGAAACTCCCGGCAGAGTTGCAAGATGTCGTCCTGGATTGCAGGGACATTACGTGCTGCACCGCAGGCATCTGTCCGCAGAACCACCTCGGCCACCACCAGCGAACCGGTGATACGGCTCCGTTTTGCCTTCACGAGGCACTGCTGCACCTCGGGATGGCGGCTGATGACCGCCTCGACTTCCTCAGGGTGAACTTTCAGGCCGCCCACATTGATCATGCCGTCGCGCCGCCCGGAAAAATAGAAGCGCCCTTCGCTCAAATCCAAAAGATCGCCGGTATCGACGAACCCGCTCGCATCCTTCAGTTGCGGCGCATGCGGGCCCAGATAGCCACGCGCATTGCCGCGCGAACGGATGCGCAGGGATCGACCTTCGACCTTCAACTCGACCGGACCGCCGCCTTCCAACAGCCGCGCCGGAAAGCCCGCCAAACCATCGTCAACCGCAAATGCTACGCCCGCCTCGGTGGACGCAAAGGCATGAGCCAGCCGGGCGTGCGGATAAACGGCGCGCAGCCGGTCGAGAATAGCCTGATCGACCGCCTCGCCGGACAGTCGAACGTAATCCGGGTTCAGAAGCTGCACCGCCGGACTCATCAGAGCTCGCCGCCACTGCGAAGGCGTTCCGGAAATATGGGTCACACCGCAGGAAGCGGCGCGCGCCAGGAAGTCCGCTGTGGACTCTTCGGAATCGGAGAGAACCAGCGACGTACCGGCCAGAGCAGCGCGCAACAGAATCTGCAGGCCGCCATAGCGGCGAATATCGTAATGCGTGCTCCAGACCATCCTGCGGTGCGCCGCTCCGCGCGGATCGATCGCCGCCGTCAGGCTCGAGAGCGTGTGGGCCACCAGTTTCGGCTGTCCCGTGGTCCCCGAGGTCAGGAGAACCCACTCGGTCTCGTGGTGCAGGCGCCCGTTCTGATAGCCGGGCTTGATGTTGCGCGAGCAGGGACTGAAATAGAGCGGCCGTGTTTTGCCCAGTGACGCAATCGCCCGATCGGACACGATGCCATCCACTTCGGCCGTTTCGATGACGTGCGGCAGATGCTCAAGCGAGAGGTCGGGCGGACAAAGCACGATGCGGCGGGCAATCCCGTCCAGTTCGATCAATGCGCAGACCGTCGTGAGCTGGCCTTTGACAGTGAGCAGTACCGACCGACCCTGTAGCTCCTCGCCGCGGCCATAAAGGGCCGATCCGGCCAGAAGATCGGTCCACTCTATCCGCTCGTCGCCCTCCTGCACAAAGCGACCGGTAAGGTCGCCGGATTCGCGAATCGCATTGGCAAGACTGGTGGTCATAGGTCGTGTTTATCGATTCGCGGCATCGATCTCCGGTTCGGTGTCGCGATCCGGGGAGCGGACCAGGGACGAACTCAGTGGCTGAAGCCTTCTGGAAAAGGTCTTCATCGAAATGTCCTGGCGAAGCGCAACTCCGCAGCGCGCAACCGCGCGCGCAGGATTGCCCTCAACGACGGTCATGGGAGGCACCGACTGGGAGACCACGCTGCCCGCCTTTACGACTGCGCCACGTCCCACAACGACATTGGGCAAAATGATGGCGCCCGGCCCGATAAACGCCTCGCGCTCGATCCGGATTCCGCGGAATTCCTTGAAATGCGCGATGATGCTGGCGCGCATGCTGATGGAAACCCCATCTTCGATCACGATCAGGTCGGGCCGCGCAGTGTCGAGCAGAACGTCATAGCCGATCCATACGCCTTTGCCTATTCTCACCCCGCGGGCGCGGTGCAAAAGCACCCGCAGCGTTCGCGCCCCGGGAGCGATCCTGGCCAGCAGTTGGAGAATACGATCGAATATCCCCCTCAGGAGAGCTTCCTGGGGCTCTGTCCAGTCACCGGGAATATGCTCTGGCTCCTGCATCTGGGTCGTGGATGGGCTGGCCGTTCGGATCACTGGCGACGCGGATGCGGAACGCGCATTTTTGCGTCGTTCGCCGGAATCCACAGCCATCGCCGGCCCGCAGTATCCACTTAGTGTATCCACGCTAGCTTGCAGGTGCCTCATAAAGATGAACGAATTCCCCAAATGTCACTGGAAACAGGACGTTTTCAGCCGCAAAAGGATCCACTCCGAAAGAGTCCTCAAGGCGGGTCACGACGATCGCGAAACAAAGCGAGTCGAGCCCGGACTCGAGAAGCGGCATATCGTCGCTCAACGACGCGAGCGCTCTCCCATGTTCTTCTGCGACTTTTCTGAATTCCTCCACGATCGCCGAGCGAATCATGCCTATTGCCTTCTCCTCGTCAGTGTCGGTCCGGCTCCTGCCGGCCTCAAATGTTCAGGTTGTCGGCCCGTTCGGCATCGTCCCTCAGGACCCCGACCCTGGAAATCGTCCTTCAGGCCGCAACCTGCTGCGGTTTGTTCCAGATAATCTTCTCGATCAGATCGCGCAGAAGATAAACGCCTTCGAGCACATCAGTCCCCGGCTGGAGAGGTTCGGCCGCGATCTCCGCCCAAAGCGCACGATAAAGACCTTCCGTGTGCGCGATGTCGCAAACGCCGTGCACATCCGTGTATTCCATCTCAGTGGAACCCTGTGCCGCGGCGAGACTCGCAAGGAAGGGCATGAATTTCTGGATGAAGCCCTCAAAAAAGGCCATAGTCGCCACCGACTGAACGCCGGATAGCCGCCCGAGAAACAGCCGCACCTTTGTCAGATCCTCGTGGACCTCCAGCGCATCCCGATCCGTAGGAAAGGCGTGCGCTTCGATCGCGAACATCCGCATCATGTGCGGGTGCGCATCGCGGGTTTCCTCGTGCAGGTTTTCCAGGATGATCGGGCGCGCATCCTCCGCCTTCGTTGCGAGCAGCGTGGCCGTCATCCAGTAAATGAAATTGCCTTCCAGAACCGCGGTGTACCGGGCAATGATCGCGCGGCGTTCCTCGCTGGTCAGCCGATGAGGATCCGGCAACGTGGCAATCACCTCATCGGTGATTGCCCCGATCGACTTCTGGATCGTTGCATGCGAATCGTTGTAGACGAGCACATCTGCTCCCGCAATGGCACTCATTTGAAGCTCCTTATCGGTGAGTAAACCTGTAAACTCGGAGGTGGCGAACCTGTTAACAAGCTCCAGTATGCCGCAACATACCGGGGAATGGGCGCCGGGACAAAGAAACATTTTCCCTTAAGGGGAAATTGAGGATCCTTCGCTAGCTAGATATACCAGGGACAATTCGACAGCAGCAATCCCCCCGAAGAGGGATGAGAAGTCATAGCGGAGATCAGCACGCCGGTAATCACAGGAGTATGACTGCCGTGGTATACCATCTCCCGCGTGTCTTCGGGCCAACCACGGTCATGGATTAGCGGGCAGCGTCGAGGCGGCCTTCCACCCGCGGAAAAGATCGAGATAGAGCGTCTTCTGTCCGGTGACGAACAGCAGTATCGCCAGATAGAGCAACATCAGGACCGCGTTTTCTGTAACCAGCCGTAAAACCGGAGAAAGCAGCGGACCATACAGCAATACCATCGCCAGGGTGATCGCCCCCGCGACAACGCCTGAAGCCAGCGGCCGGCTTGCCGCCATAAGCACATCGCCCAGCGAAATTCCGGTTCCGTGAACGCACCATGCGATGTGGGGGATGAGCCACAGCATCATCACCGCCGAATAGCTAAACGCCACTCCCGTGGGGCCGTGGGAGATTCCAAGAATGTATCCGCAGATGATGATCGGAGCAAACACCAAAGCGATCCGCAGGCTCCGCGTCACCAGTCCGAGTGAATTGAGCAGCCACCCCAGTGGGTTGATCATCGCGAAGATCGCGATCGTCGGCGCCAGCAACCGGAAAATGGGAATCGCGCCAGCCCATTTCTGGCCCAGCAGAACCAGGATCACATCGCGCGCGAAGAGAGCACAGGCGATGGTGATGGGCAGCGTCATCCCGACAACCAGCGAATAGCCCTTCAAAAAATAACTCTTGAATCGTATGGGATCGTCTTTCACCCGCGACAGGGCTGAGAAGGCAACTTCGCCGACTGCGGTATTCAGATTGTCGGTGGGAATGTTGATCAGTTGATAGGCTCGTCCGTAGATTCCGATGGCGTCAACGCCCCAAAATCGCCCGATCAACACCTTCTCTGAATTGTAAGCGGCATAAGCCACCAGGCCGTTCAGCGTCAGCGTTCCGCCAAAGTGCATCATGGAGCGGATGCCCGCACCGGTGCGCGGCATGCCCGGCATCCATCCGCTGGCAATCCAAAACCCCGCGCTACAGATCATGGGGAATGACACCGTCATCGCCACCAGAGCCCAATACCCGTACCCGGCCAAGGCACCGCCGATCCCAATC
>JBAUGH010000082.1:0-4308 GCA_049679565.1 Acidobacteriaceae bacterium | reverse complement strand
GGGGAGGGATGGGGAACGCTGAGGTGAAGGGCGTGGCGGAGAAGAAAGGCGCGAGCGGCTCGCGACCGGAAGTGTAGTCGAGGAAGAGCCGGCTGAGCCGGGGCAACACCGAAATGGGATAGCAGTCGACTTTCACAGGTGCGCCGGGTTCAGGGTCTCGTCCAGTTTCTCATGGGGATGGAGGGGGAGGGCTGTCACGAATCGGATGAGGAGCGCGGGGACGAAGATGCAGAAGTGCGGGAGGGGAGGGTGCAGAGTACAGCGTGCAGCGTTGAGTGAAAACGCGATACGGTAGGAAGCAGTGGGGGTACGCATGACTAAGAAGGATAAGAAGGTGGCGAAGTCGAAGAAGGCGGAGAAGCCGGCGGAGGTGCCGGTCAAGAAGAAGCTGAAGATCGATCCGGGCGAAGCGGCGGAGCTGCTCGAATCGAAAGTAGTGTATGACGGCAAGCTCTTTCGTGTGGAGCTGGACGAGATTCGGGAGCCGAACGGCAAGGAAGTGTCGCGGGAGCTGATCCGGCACAACGGATCGGTGGTGATCCTGGCGGTGGATCGGAAGAAAAGCAAGAAAGATCCGCTGGTGCTGATCGAGCGGCAGTACCGGCACGCGGCGAAGCAGTACTTATATGAGGTGCCGGCGGGCAAGATGGAAGATGGGGAGGACCCTCTGGCCTCGGGGCAGCGGGAGCTGGAGGAGGAGACGGGCTACGCGGCGAAGAAGTGGACGAAACTGGTGCGCTACTACGCAAGTCCAGGATTTCTTGGGGAGTGGATGCAGGTTTTTCTGGCAGAGGATCTGACGGCAGGCGAGGCACGGCCAGAAGATGACGAATCGTTCGAGCTGCAGTTTGTGCCGTTGTCGGAGATGCTGCGGCTGATCGAGGCGGGAAAAATCCGGGACGGAAAGACGATTCTGTCGATCCTCTACTACGCGCAGACGCGGGGCGGAAAGAGAAAATGAAGCGGGCCGGGTGGTCCGGCGCGGAAAACCAAAGCTGACAGCGCGGAATCTATCAGACAGCAGGTTGACAGGCGGGTTTCCTTTTGAGACGCGCTGTTCCCCCAACCCATTTGCCTGAGAGGAAGGTTCGCGTTCGTGGCTCAGTACAAAGGCAAGGTCAAGTGGTTCAATAATGCGAAGGGATACGGCTTCATTGGACGGGACGACGGACCGGATGTATTCGTCCATTACAGCGCCATTCAGGTGGACGGGTACAAGAGCCTGAAGGAAGGCGACGAAGTCGAATTCGACATCGTGCAGGGCCAAAAGGGACCGCAGGCGGACCAGGTGGTGCGGGCTCGCGATGGCGCTGCGGACGCGGCCTGATCCCCTTAGGCCGCAACCCTCTCTTTCTTGTGAAAAGTCTGCGGTACGCAGCGCGGACGTTCCGCTGAGGCGGTGTGCCGTGCGCCCGCTTCGCTCTGCCGAGAGCGGGGCGCATGGATCCCGGTCACGTATTCCGGTGCAGCCGAGGCAGAGTTCTTCCCTGCTCTGTCGGCGGTCTGGATTCGCCCTGGCGGAAGTGATGTAATCGGGGCGATGGAGAATCGCTCAATCGCACAACTGCTGTATGAGACGGCCGATCTGCTGGAGATTGGCGCGGGAGATCCGTTTCGCATCCGGTCGTACCGGCGGGCGGCGGAGGCGGTGGAGTCGTCGACGGTGCAGCTGAGCACGATTGCGGACGACGCAAAGAAGCTGCAGGAGATTCCCGGGATCGGCAAGGGGATGGCAGCGAATATCCAGGAAATTGAGAAGGCAGGGACGCTGCCGCTGCGGGAAGAGCTGCTGCTGAAGTACAAGCCGACCATGCTGGAGCTGCTGCGGCTGCCAGGGATGGGCCCGAAGACGGTGGCGCTGCTGTGGGACGCGCTGCAGATTGGCTCCGTGGAAGAACTGGAGAAGGCGATCGCCGCAGGGAAGCTCGCCGGTCTGCCGCGGATGGGCGAGAAGCTGGTTGAAAAACTGCGCAAGGGGATCGAGGAGTTCAAGCAGAACAGCAGCCGGTTTCTGCTGGACGACGCGGAGACGGCGGCGGAAAAGCTGATCGCGTATCTCGGAAAATTTGAGGGGATCACGACGATTCTGCCGGCGGGGTCGCTGCGGCGGGGGCGGGATACGGTCGGAGACCTGGACATTCTGGCGACCGGGCCGGCCTGCGCGGAGGACTGCGTAGGCGCGGCGGTGGAGTACACGGCGCAATATCCGGCTCTGTACACGCTGCTGGCGAAGGGACAGAACAAGGTCAGTTTTCGGCTGCGGACGGGGTTGCAGGTGGACGTGCGCCTGCTGCCCATGGGGTCGTATGGGGCGGCGCTGCAGTACTTCACGGGATCGAAGATGCACAACGTGTCGATCCGGCAGCGGGCGCTGAAGCGCGGCTACACGCTGAGCGAGTACGCGCTGGCAAAGGTGGAGGACGGGTCATTTGTGGCGGGCGCGACGGAGGAAGAGATCTACGCGGCGCTGGGACTGGACTGGATTCCGCCGGAGCTGAGGGAGAACAACGGGGAGATCGAGGCGGCGGAGGAGCATCGGCTGCCGGCGCTGATTGAGGAAAGCGACATTCGCGGCGACGTGCACATGCACACCGACACGACGGACGGGAAGAACACGATCCGGGAGATGGCGGAGGCGGGGATTGCGCGGGGGTACGAGTACATCGCGATCACGGACCACTCAAAGAACCTGGCGATGACGATGGGGCTCGACGATGCGCGGGCGGTGGAGCATATCGGGCGGATACGCGCCGTGGATCGGGAGCTGGAGGGGAAGATTCGGGTGTTGGCCGGGATCGAAGTGGACATCCTGGCGGATGGGACGCTCGATTTATCCGATGAGGTGCTGGCGCAGATGGATGTGGTGATCGCGAGCGTCCATTCGCTGTTCAACCTGCCGGCGGCGGAAATGACGGCGCGGCTGCTGCGGGCGGTGGAAAATCCGCAAGTGCGAATTCTGGGGCATCCGACGGGGCGGTTGCTGCTGCGGCGGGAGCCGTACGGGTTCGATGTGCGGGCGGTGCTGGCGCGCTGCGCGGAGCTGGGGGTGGCGGTGGAGCATAACGCGCATCCGGACCGGCTGGATTTGTGCGACCGCGATCTGCGGCTGGCGAAGGAGCTGGGCTCAAAAATCGTGATCAACACGGACGCGCATCATACGAGCCATTTGGCGAAGATGCGGTACGGGATCCGGCAACTGCGGCGCGCGTGGCTGAGGAAAGAGGATGTGCTGAACACGCTGGAGGCGGAGAAATTTATCGCAGCGCTGCAGGAACCGGGGACAGTTGCTGCGGGCAGTGGGGCAAAGCCGAGCGCGCCGAAAAAACGGCGGCGGACGTGAGGCGGGATGAATTCCAGTAGAATGCGAGAGCGACGATGGGGGAATACGACAAGACCGGCAATCATCCGCTGCTGAACGTTTTCGTGGCGATCGTGGTGGTGGTGGCGATCGTCGGGGGATACGTGTGGGCGACGTATACCGGGCCGGTGCACACCGGACAGGTGCAGTCGGTGTCGGCGTATCCGATCCACCGGGAACTGTCGACCGGGTCGGGGCTGGGAGGACTGAACGGCGGCCCCAACGTGTACGACGAAGTCATCGTGATCGCGAATGTGCAGGTGAAGAGCACAACCAAGCTCCCGCTGTTCGTGGGGGACGTATGGGCCGATCTGACGCTGGCAAGTGGCGAGGTGCAGGAGAGCCGGGCGGCCAGCGGCGACGACGCGAAGAAGGTGTTTGTCGCGTATCCGGAGCTGGCGCCGCAGCAGCAGGCGCCGATGCCGCGGGGAATCACGATGACTCCGGGGCAGGTGGTGGCCGGGCAGCTGATCTTCCACTTCCCGATTACGAAGCAGGACTGGGATTCGCGGAAGGCGTTCGACATCACGGTAGGATTCGTGAACCAGAAGAGTCTGGTGCTGCATACGATGGGGAAGTAGCCAGGTTACAGGTCACAGGTTGCAGGTTACAGAGATATGACGGAAGGCATGCCGATTCCCTGCGCCTGTTGCGGGTGTTCGGACCCGGTCCACTATGTTTGTTAAGGCGCAGCGGGTTCACTTTATCGGGATTGGCGGAATCGGGATGAGCGGGATTGCGGAGATCCTGCTGAACCTGGATTATCCGGTGAGCGGGTCGGACCTGCGGCGGTCGGCGGTGACCGAGCGGCTGGCGTCGCTGGGCGCGATCGTATTCGAAGGCCACGCGGCGGCGAACGTGGTGGGCGCGGGCGTGGTCGTGGTCAGCTCGGCGGTGCACGCCAACAATCCCGAGGTGGTGGAGGCGCGGGCGCGGAAGATTCCGGTGAT
>JBAUGH010000081.1:0-1860 GCA_049679565.1 Acidobacteriaceae bacterium | reverse complement strand
AAACCAGAGCGAGGCGCGCCCAGGGCAGGGCGGTTCCACGCGAATCGTCGGCAGCGGCCGGGAGCGCGTTTGCCGGCAAAAAGCCGGCTTCGTCCACCCGCAGCCGGCGGCTCGCGACCCAGGCGTCCAGTTCATGGGCCAGGGCGTACACCGAGCCGCGCTTCGCGTGCTGGTGCCGGTGCACCGGCATGGCCTCCCGCTTCTCCCACCGCTGGACGGTGGTGATGTCGCGGTTGAGGTAGGCCGCGATTTCCTTCCAGGAGTCCAGCCGCTTGTTCACCTTTCGGCCGGCGGGCAGGATCTCGATCGACGGCTCACCCATGGGGATCTCCGGGCTGTGCTGCGGAAGTGAGGCGATTGTACGCCGGGCCAGGGAGGCGGCAAAAGACGGCATTTGACGGCAAGGAGCAGGTCCGCGTGTTGCCGTTTGACCCCGCCCGGTTCCATGGCCCAGTGTGGCGGGAGTTGCGGCGGGGTTTCGCCGCAATTGCGGCGGCGCTGCCGCCCATCCCCAACCCCGGAGATACGGTTATGAATCGCAAAACCCTGAGTTTCGCTGTCCGCGTGCTGTCTGCCTTCACCCTGCTGGCCGGTGCCAGCGCCTTCGCCCAGGGCCCCCTCGAGGTGCACTTCGGGGGCGTGCTGAATGACTATTCGCCGTCCACCGTCAAAGGCGGGCCGTGGGAGATGCACGGCACCTGGTCGCTGGATCTGCACGGAGCGTCGGGAAAAGCGGATTTTTCCGCAGCCATGACCATGTCCGGTTATGGAAAGACAGCGGAGGGCGCCGTGGACCCAACCCAGGGCGGGCAGAGCGCTCACACCCACAACATCCAGCTGACGAATATGAAAATCATCTGGGACATGACCGGCTGCCCCACCTACAGCCCCGCGACGCTGCAGGGCTTTCAGATTCAGGGCACAGTGAACCTGATGACCGGCAATGGCACGAATGCGACGTTCGAGACGAACCCGCCTTCCTCGGTACTGCAGATCTGCGTCAGCGGAGGCGATCTGGTTCCCTACTCGGTGCCCTATTCGAACATGACGATGGTGTTTACGGGCCCGGCGACCTCGCACTTTGGGACCCAGGCCATCCACGGCGACGTCCGGAGCCTGGAGTTGCTGGGGCGCTTGCGATAAAGCCGGGGCGCTGGAAGGCTCAGCCCGATCTGCGGCGAAAAGCCCAGCCAACCAACACCACGATCGCCACCACCACGATCACGGACGCGAGCGCATGCGCATCGTGTTCGTGATGCTGGTTTTTGAGCCAGGGCATTCCTGGAAAACCCGCGGCGATCCGACGGATGGGCTTCGCGATGGTCATGGCTCCGTGCGCAGCACCGGCTTGCCCTTCTCGTTCAGCTCGATCGTGCCGCAAGGCGTGTGGTGGTCGTGGGTGAACAGCACCAGCCACTGCTCGGGAATGGCGCGCGCGTAGAAGCGCTTGCGCTCGGCGATCGAGCGCACCGGGTCGAGATCGTAGCCCATCACCCACGTGATGTCCAGATGGGCGCTGGTGGGGATGAGGTCGGAGATGTAGCAGCCGTGGCGGCCGGCCGACTCGATATGGATGCCGAGCAGCTGGGCGGTGTGGCCGGGAAAGCATTCGACGGAAATGCCGGGAACGATGGGTTCGATCTGCCCGGGCCGGGTGTCGAGAAGCGTCATCTGCCCGGAGGCGATCAGCGGATCGTAGTTGTCGGAGATATAGCTGACGGCATCGCGCTCCAGCTGCAGATGGCCGTGCTCGACTTCACCGCGATGAGCAAAGTAGCGGGCGTTGGGAAAGGTGGGGACGACGCGGCCGTCCTCGGCGCGGGTGGTGTTCCAGCCGCAGTGGTCGAAATGCAGGTGGGA
>JBAUGH010000080.1:0-14406 GCA_049679565.1 Acidobacteriaceae bacterium | reverse complement strand
ATGCAGCCCGCTTCCGATGGTAAACTGCGGAGGATTCATTTTATATACAAAAACCAGTTTTATGAAAGAGAAATACCGACCCGGCGCCCGAATTTATCCCCCCGGGGAATGGAGCCAGCATGGTTTCTGAGCAGTTTTTTGAGGATTACCAGATCGGATCCAGGCGAACCACCGCCGGCCGCACCATCACCGAAACCGACATCGTGCTCCACGCCGGGCAAACGGGCGACTTTTACCCCCACCACATGGATGAGGAATGGTGCCGGACCCAGCCCTTCGGCCACCGCATCGCCCACGGCACCCTCATCTTCAGCGTGGCTGTCGGCATGACCGCCCAGGTCATGAATCCCCGCGCCATGTCCTACGGCTACGACAGGCTCCGGTTCATCCAACCGGTCTACATCGGCGACACCCTGCACGTGGAAGTCGAAGTCGCCGGAAAGCGCGAGGACCCCAGGCGCCCGGCTCACGGCATCGTGGTCGAGGCGTGCAAAGTGACCAACCAGAAGGGTGAGACCGTACTGGTCTGCGAGCATCTGCTGCTGGTTGAAAAGCAGCCACAGAAGACCCCCCAGGCCGCATCCTGAATTTCCGGCAGAGAGCCGTTCAGCCAGGGATCAGCTTTCTCCGCACCAGTTCCTGCTGCGCCCGCTCCAGTATGGCGCCGGATGAATCGGTGCTGGTCAGAGCCTCAACGATCACTCTGTCGATGACCTCGGCAAACGCCGCCAGGTTGCGGCTGCGGGGAAGCCGCCTGGCTCCCATCGAAATCTCCTCGATCGCCGCGTAGCAGGGATTCCGGCTTTGCAGCTCGCCATCGCGCCAAGTGGAAAGCCGCACTCCCACAGTGCCGTAATCCACCCGGGCACGATCGATGGCCGGCGTCGAGATAAACCGCAGGAATTCCCACGCTGCGCTCTTGTTGCGGCTGCCTGCGGCAACGCCCATCGTCCAGAACACCGACAGCGATGCGGAAGATTGCCCCGCCTCGGCCGGAACTGGCCCGATCGCGATTCTCCCCGCCAGCGGCGAACCGGGACGGCCCGCCCGCGCCGCGAAGCCGAACCAGTTGACCATCAGCGCAATGTTTCCGGAAAGAAAGAGGTCGCCCGACCGCGTGGAATCCAGCTGCGGCGAGTCCGGATGACACCGCGAGGCGTCTCTCACCAGGCTGCGATAGGAATCCAGCGCGGCCACTGCCTCGGGCGTCTGCAGCGTCGGCCGCCCGGCCGCGTCCTGAAACGAACCGCCCCGGCTCCATAACTGAAGAGCAAAGTCGTACAGCGTGTTGTGCCCGTCGGGAAACGCCGCCACTACCGTCCCCCACCGTCCCTGCTCCGGACGCGTGAAGAACCGGGCCACGTCGCTGAACTCCTGCCAGGTTCGCGGCGGATGAAGCTCGTATCCAAATCTCTCGCGGAACGCCGCGCGCTCCCCCGGGTCCTCCAGTAAGTCGCGCCGCCAGATCAGGCACTCCGGTCCATCATGCCAGGGCAGGGAAGACACCCGCTGCCCAAAGCACACAGGCTCTGTCAGCGAAGCGGGCCACTCCTCCGGCCAACCGGGCAGGGGATGGGACGCCATCCAGGGCCTGAGATCCTCGAGCAGATCCTCTTCGACCGCTTCGCACAGCCAGTCCGTAACCACCAGGGCTATGTCGCAGCTCCCATCGCGGAGCCCGCCCTGTACGAAGAGCCGCTGGTACAGGCTGTGCAGATCGAGCGGCTCCGCTTCGATCGCGATGTCCGGACGCTCTCGCTGGAAAAGATCGATTTCCGCCTGCAGGGCGTTCTCAAAATCCGAGTACTGCCGCAGCAGCAGACGTAGCCGGACGCTCATGCTGGGTCCTCCTCGGCGTTCCACGGCGCGATCATGCGGGGGTCTGAGTGCCAGATTTCGCGTTAAGCCTGCTGAATCTGGCGGGGACGACGGGGCTCGAACCCGCGACCTCTGCCGTGACAGGGCAGCATTCTAACCAGCTGAACTACGTCCCCTTGATTGTCTGCATCGGCTCCGCAAAGCGTTGCACCCTGCGGGTGATTGCTGGCTCGGCGCCCAGGAATGCTGCGCGCGAACAACGGAAGTGTCACCCTTCCGCTCTCTGGATTGTAGCAAGAAAAACAGGGATTTGGGATCAGGGCCTGGGGAGCGGAACCCAGCCATCCATGCCAATTCTCACCATCACCCGGAGGCGGGAACCTGATCCGCCTGAGCGAGACGCCGGACAACGCGTTCTTTGCCGAGAAGAGCCATCACTGCGAACAGGCTGGGAGCGACGGCCTGGCCGGTGAGAGCTACCCGGGATCCGTTGATGAGGCCTCCGGCCTTGATGTTCTTTTCCGCAGCGAGGGCGCGCAGCATCTCCTCCGCCGTGGCTTCCGTGAATTCGGGTGCGGCGGCATAGCGCCTCGAAAGCTCCGCCAGCAGCGGTGGCAGAGATGGATCGGCCAGGAATTTTGTCACCGCCGCCGGATCGAATTCGAAATCGTCGGAGAAGTAGGCGCGGAACGACGCAGCGAAGTCCTTCAGGTTGCGGGCGCGCGGCTTGAGCAGCTCGATCGCCGCCAGGATTTCGTCGCGCGTACGGCTCGGAGTGAACTCCGCCGCCTTCCATTCACTCTCCACCAGCGGGAGCAGCTTCGCGGAATCGTAGGCGCGGATGTACTCGGTGTTGAACCACGCGAGCTTGTCGTTGTCGAAGACGGCGTTCGATTTGGAGATCCCTTCGAGGTTGAACAGTTGGATGAGGTCTTCCGAGCTAAACAACTCACGATCCTTGTGTTGCTGGCCCGGCGACCAGCCAAGGAGCGCGAGGAAGTTGCGGAACGCCTCGGGCACGATCCCCATGTCCTTATAGGCCATAACCGAAGTTGCGCCGTGGCGCTTCGAGAGGCGCGTCTTGTCGGGACCGAGGATGAGCGGGACGTGCGCGAAAACCGGCAGCACGGCCCCCAGCGCCCGGTACTGCAGGATTTGCTTGGGCGTGTTGGAGATGTGGTCGGCTCCCCGAAGAATGTGGGTCAGCCGCATGTCGATGTCGTCGGCCACAACCGACAAGTGGTAGGTGGGGATGCCGTCGGAGCGAAGCAGGACGAAGTCCTCGATTTCTGCATTCGCGAACTCGACGCGGCCGAAGACGGCGTCGTCCCACGAGGTGGAACCGTCCGGGACAGCGAAGCGGACCGCCGCAGGTTGACCGTCCAGGCGGCGCCGATTCGCTTCGGCTGGGTCAAGCGCCCGGCAGCGGCGGTCGTACATCGGCGGACGCCCCGCAGCAGTGGCTGCAGCGCGCCGGCCTTCCAGCTCCTCTTTCGTGCAGAAGCAGAAATAGGCATGACCCGAGGCAATCAGCTTTTCGGCGGTCTGCCGGTAGAGCGGGAGGCGCTGCGACTGGTAAAAAGGACCCTCGTCCCAATTGAGGCCGATCCACGACATCCCTTCGAGGATGCCGCTGACCATTGCCTCAGAGGAGCGCTCGAAGTCAGTGTCCTCGATGCGCAGGATGAAGGTTCCCCCGAAGTGGCGGGCGAAGAGCCAGTTGAAGAGGGCGGTGCGCGCCCCTCCGACGTGGAGGTAGCCGGTGGGCGAAGGGGCGAAGCGCACCCGCGGGACGATGGGAACGTTGGTGTCAGTCATTGGCCAAATTCTGATGGTATCCGATGGGAGAGCCGGAAGGGCCGATCCAAACCCCGGCAGGGAGCGAAAGGCCAAACTCAGAGTTGTCCGGGTGTGGCACCATCATCCATGGAAACGGAGGAGCGCCCGATGGAGATTCGGAGGAATGGCTCGCAGGCAACGAAACGGGGCCCCGAGGATTGGTTTACCGCGACGGTGCGGATCGATCCCCTGTTCGAGGCGCCTGAGCCGGCGCGCGTAGTCTGCGCCAGCGTGGCCTTTGAGCCGGGGGCGCGCACCGCGTGGCATACCCATCCGCTCGGACAAACGCTGCTGGTGACGGCTGGCCATGGACGGGCGCAGCGCTGGGGCGGCCCGGTCGAGGAGATTCGCCCC
Organism: Acidobacteriaceae bacterium; assembly: GCA_049679565.1. Lineage (GTDB taxonomy): Bacteria > Acidobacteriota > Terriglobia > Terriglobales > Acidobacteriaceae > Palsa-343. The sequence goes on along the minus strand of JBAUGH010000080.1, from coordinate 10,395 downwards.
GGCGATGTGGTGTGGTTTCCGCCCGGCGAGAAGCACTGGCACGGTGCGGGTCCTCACTCAGCCATGACCCATATCGCAATCCAGGAAAAACTGGAGGGGAAGACGGTGGAGTGGATGGAGAAGGTGAGCGAGGAACAGTACGGCGGTTGATCGAAGGAGGGCGGATGGGAACGCTGCTGCGTGAGGTGGACAGAAAAACCCTGGCGGAGCGGCTGGGGCAGCTGCGGCCGGAAACGCTGGCGCAGTGGGGGACCATGGACGCTCCGCGCATGCTGCGCCATCTGGCGGACGCGCTCGATGCCGGCCTGGGACGGCTGACGGTTGCTCCCCGGGGCCCGGCCGCCTTCCGGTATTTTCCCCTGAAACACCTGGCGGTGTATGTCGTCCCCATGCCGAAGTCGGCGAAAGCGCCTCCCGAGCTGCTCGCCGCCGAGCCCGGCGATTTTGAGGCTAACCACCGGCGGATCCTCGAAGCGATGAAAGTGGCCGCGCTGCCGGGTTCCGGTTCAGAACCGGAGCATTTCCTGCTGGGGCGGCTCAGCGCGGCGCAGTGGAACCGGCTGCACTGGAAGCATATCGATCATCACTTGAGGCAGTTCGGCTGCTGAGGACTGCTCATCAGGGCCGCCGCGCGCTTCGCGCATCCCGGACCATGCCCCGGCCAGCACTCCTGAGTCAGCCGCGCGGGGGCATTCCCGGCTGCTGCAGTTGCGCCACCGGAACCACTTTCCAGTCGGTAAACGCCAGCACGTACAGCATGATGAGGTTCACCAGCGGAACCAGCATGAATAGACTCAGCCAGCCGGCAAAGCCCGCCTTCTTCCAGATAAACCAATAGGGAATCAGAACGATGATCGTCATTATGAGCAGGGGGATCATGAAGATGGCCATCATCGCGGTCATCATGTGCAGGCTGTGCTGATCGATCACGGGTCACCTCGACAGATGAAATAGGCAGTCCGCGACAGGTTAGAGCATTTTCCGCGACGGGGGAAGGGGTGAAGACAATCCACGCCGGCGCGGCGAGCGGCGCCGCCGGAGAATGGGCGCTCCGGACACACCGCGGGCAAAGAGCCGACAGCAAATAAATGAACGCCTCGGACTCCGCTTCCGTCTTTGCCATTGAACAGCAAGGAGCCGCAGGGTTGCGACCGGAGGATGAGGCGGAGTTCGCTGGTCTGGTCGAGCGGCAGTGGAGGTTCGCTTACAAAGTGGCGTGGGCGGTCCTGCGCCATGCCCAGGATGCAGAGGATGCGGCCCAGGAGGTGTTTCTGCGGATCTTTCGCGCTCAGGCGTGGCGGGGATTGCGGGATGAGCGGGCCTTCGTAGCGCGCGCGGCATGGCGGGCGGCGGTGGATCGGCTGCGGGACTCGAAGCGGGCTCCGGCTCGCGTCCAGAACGGAACGGAGATCGAGCCTGAGAGCCTGGCAGATCGAGCCCGCGGCCCCGAGGAGATCGTCGTCGCGGCCGATTGGCAGGCCGCCGTGCATCGCCTGATCGACAGCCTGCCCGAGGAGCTGCGCCAGACGCTGACGCTCTCGGTCGAGATGAACTCGCGGGAGATTGCCGACGCCATGGGGATCGCGGAAGGAACCGTGCGGACGCGCCTCATGCGGGCGCGAGCCATGCTGCGGGAGAAGTTGAGTGCCATGGGAGAGCGCCGGTATGCGGGACGATGAGGCGATGAACGACCGAGTGGACGATCGGATCGACCGGCAGATCGACGCCGCGCTGCGAGCCTATGCCGAGCCGCCGCAGATTCCCGATGCGCGGGTTGTCCTGGCGCACGTCGTGGAGCAGGCCCGGGCGCAGCAGGTCAGGAGAACGCGTTGGTGGGCTTGGGCAGCGACTCCCGCCTGCGCTCTGCTGGCGGCTTTGCTGGTGGCCGCCTGGATGCTGCGTCCGCCCAGGGCTCCCGAGATTGCATGGGCTCCGCAGGCTCCGGAAGTTGTGGCTCCCGTTCGCGGCGTGGATGGAGGGGCGAAATTTCGCCCTGCTGCGCGGAGCAGCGCCGTGCGCCGCGAGCAGGCGCCCGCCAGGCTGCCCAAGCTGGACGTGTTTCCGTCACCGCGGCCGCTGACGCCCCAGGAGCAGGCGCTGGTGGCCTTCGCACAGCATGGTCCCCCCGAGGTGCAGCGTGCCGTCCTCGAAGATCAGATGCGCTGGGATGACCCGATTATTGTGGCCGGTTTGCAGGAGCAGCTGCTGCAGGCAGGCGAACGGCAGGATCAATAACTCGAACCGAGGAGACTCATGAAAACCATCGCCACTTTCGCCGCCATTTTCGCGCTGTCGCTGCTCCCGCTTACCGTGCCGGCCCAAAACGCCGCGGGAACCGCCACGGCGCCCGCGCAGCACTTCTATCATCTGCATTTCGCAGTGGAAGAGCTGGACGGGGCCGGGAAAGTTACCAACACCCGCAGCTACGAAGAAACCATTGCCACCACCGGCGGCGGGCAATCCACCGGCGATCAGCAGATCAAGACCGGTTCACGGGTCCCCATTGCCACCGGCTCCTATGCATCTGGAACGAATCAGAATCTCGCCAACACCCAGTTTCAGTACATCGATCTGGGCGTAGCCCTCGATGTGCGCGATGCAAACGAGCACGGCCTCATGCTCGGCTTTCGCCTGAAGGCGGAAGTCAGCAGCATTGCCCGTCAGACCGAGGTTGCCGGTATAGGCGAACCGGTCATCCGCCAGAACTCGTGGGATTCGACGGTGGCGATCCCGATTGGCAAGCCGACCGTGGTGGGTTCTTCCGACGATCTGGACAGCAAGGGGAAGCTGCAAATTGTGGTGACGGCAACCCGGATCGACTGACGGGCGCGCCCCCAACGGAACGGGGCTGCCGAGCAATCCGCAGCCTTTTTCCTTCCGCTTTCTTATGCGCCGATGGTAATCGCTGGATGAGCGCCGCCCGGAAACAGGCCAGCCGGGAAGAATAAAATCGGCGCATGCGTTCTTCACGGATTCTTACTGCTTTTCTGCTCCTGAGCTTGCCGGTTCCGGTCTTCGCTCAATCCGGGGAAACAGCCGGCCACGGAGTTGTTCTCGCCAACATCGATCCCGCCGTGAAGCCGGGCGATAACTTCTACCTTTACGCAAACGGCGCATGGATGCAGCGGACGGCCATCCCGGCGGATCGCGCCGTGGTCAGCGGCTTCTCGACCGTGGCCGATCGCACCGACCAGCAGGTGGCCGGGATTATCGAAAACGCCGAGAAGGCCGATGCCGCGCCGGACACCAACCAGCGCCTGATCGCCGACCTCTACCGCTCCTATATGGATACAGCGGCCATCGACGCCGCCGGACTGAAGCCGCTGCAGACGCGTCTGGACGCGATCGCGGCGATTCATACGAGAACCGGCCTCGCCCGCGTCCTCGGACAAACCCTCCGCGCCGACACCGACGCGCTCAACAACACCCACTTCCATACCTCCAACCTGTTCGGACTGTGGGTGGCGCCCAGCTTCAACGATCCGAACCATTACACCGCCTACCTGATGCAGGGCGGCGTCATCCTGCCGGATCGCTCCTTCTACCTGAGCGACAACCAGCACATGAAGGACATCCGGGCAAAGTACCAGACCCACGTCGCGGCGATGTTCCGCTTCGCGGGGCTGGACGACGTGGATGCTCGGGCGGCGCGGGTCATTGCCCTCGAAACCGCCATCGCCCAGGTGCAGGAGTCGCTGGCCGACAGCGAAAACATCCAGAAGGCGAACAATCCCTGGAATGCCGCGGATTTTGCCGCGAAGGCCCCAGGCCTGGACTGGAAGACGTTCTTCGCAGCAGCTGGGCTGGAGCATCAGCCCTCGTTTATCGTGTGGCAGCCGCAGGCCTTCACCGGCGAGTCGGCGCTGGTGGCGTCGCAGCCCATCGCCACGTGGCAGGATTATCTGCGCTTCCACCTCATCGAGCATTTCAGCGCGGATCTCCCCACGAAATTCGCGGACGAGTATTTCGACTTCTTCGGCAAGACCTTGCAGGGATCCCAGGCGCAACGGCCGCGCAACCAGCTCGCCATTCAGGTCGTGAATGCGGTGCTGGGCGACGCGGTAGGTCGGCTGTACGCCGAGCAGTATTTCTCCGCGGCCGAGAAGGCAAAGGTGCAACAGCTGGTGGCCAACCTCATTGCAACCTTCCACCAGACGCTCGAGAAGAATACCTGGCTGGCCCCGTCCACCAAAGCTGAGGCGCTGCGCAAGCTCGGCGCCCTGCAGGTGGGCATCGGGTATCCCGACTCATGGCGCAGTTATGCCGGCCTCGAGATCAGGCCGGACGATCTGGTCGGCAACCTCTGGCGTGCGGGCCTGTTCCAGTATCGCTACGAGCTCCGCCGCATCGGCAAGCCGGTCGACCGCAGGGAATGGTGCATGGAGCCGCAAACGGTCAACGCCGTGAATCTGCCGCTGGACAACGGCCTCAATTTCCCCGCGGCCATTCTGCAGCCGCCCTTCTACGATCCCCAGGCGCCGGACGCCTTCAACTACGGAGCGATCGGCTCCGTCATCGGCCACGAGATTTCGCACACCTTCGACTCCGAAGGTGCGGCCTTCGATTCCCAGGGGCGCGTGCGCAACTGGTGGACCCCCGCGGACCTCGCGCATTTCAGGGATGTGACCGCCCGCCTCGCCGCCCAGTACGACGCCTACCGCCCCTTTCCCGATGTGCACGTGAACGGACGCCAGACGCTGGGCGAGGATATCGCCGATGTGGCAGGCCTGATCGATTCCTACGACGCGTATCACGCCTCGCTCCACGGCCGGCCCGCGCCCCTGACCCAGGGGCTCACCGGCGATCAGGAATTCTTCCTCGCCTTTGGACAGAACTGGCAACAGAAGGCGCGCGAGGCGATTCGGCGCCAGCAGGTGGTCATCGATCCCCACGCGCCGGCCCAGTTCCGCGCCGATACCGTCCGCAACGTGGATGGCTGGTACAAAACGTTCGATGTGCAACCGGGACAGACGCTGTATCTGGCGCCTCTGGAGAGGATCCATATCTGGTAGCGGCAAGCAGAAGCCACCCGAGGAGTTCAGATTCAGGACTGCGGAATGCCCAGGACCGTGAGGCAGCGAATCAATGCCTGATCGCTGCTGAGCACGCTGAAGTGGCGGCGTGCAGCAACCGCGCAGATCAAAATGTCGATTGGCCCACACTCCAGGCCACGGTCGCGACAGAGGTTGAAGCCGTGCGCGGCTTCAACAAAGTCGGCGGTTGTCAGCTGTTCGTCGGGAAAGGGTTCCAGGAGCTGCTCAGTCTTTTCGAACTGCGCTTTGTCCCGTATTCCAGACAGAACCTCCTGGCGAATCGGTCCAATGATGGCCACCCGCGCATCCTGCGTTGCCTGCCTGAGGAGCCCCGCCAGCCTTTGCTCTTCAGGGTTCAGCGCGGTTTTGTTCCGGCGCCGCAGGGCGAGCGACCACACGCAGGTGTCGACCAGGACTTTCATTACTTTTTGCGGCCGATGCGGTCCAGCTTCCGATTCTTCCTGTAGTCGTAGGCCGGATCGAAGTCGATGGTGCCAAAGTGCTTCAGGATCTCCAGCTGCTTCCGCCGCCGAATGTATTCGTCCAGAGCCGCCGTGACAGCCTCCTTCTTGGTGGCGTGACCGCCGATGCGGCGGGCTTCGTCGATGAGCTTGTCATCCAGAGCAAGATTCGTGGCCATGGCGTGCCCTCCTTCGCGTGTGTAGAGTATCACACATATGGATGTGTGGCTGCTGCTCAACAAAAAGGCTGCGGGCATCCCCGCAGCCTTTTTAAGCAAAACCCCGCCTACGTGACCAGCAGCAGCCCCGTTGCCTTCTCTTCGCCGTCCTTCGCAACCGGGCGATAGAAGAGCTGGTTGTTGTCGAGGTAGACCTCGAGGAACGCCGGACGCTCGTTGATGCCCCCCGCGATCAGCGCTTCCGACAGCGGGTCTTCGACGAACCGCTGCAGAGCCCGCCGCAGCGGACGCGCTCCATAGCTGCGATCCACCAGCGTCTTTTCGAGAATCCACTTCTTGGCCTCTTCGGTCACCGAAATAGTGATCGCCTTCTGCGCCAGATTGGTGTTGAGCATTTGCACCAGCAGCTCCAGAATCTGGATCAGATCCGTATCGTTCAGCGACTGGAACAGGATGATCTCGTCGATCCGGTTCAGGAATTCGGGGTTGAAGGTCCGCTTCACCTCGTTCTTCACCAGATCTTCGATCTTCTCCATCACCAGGTCTTCGCGGTCGCTCTGGAAGCCCAGCCCCTGCTTGCGCTGCAGATGGCGCGCCCCGATGTTCGAGGTCATGATCACGATGGTGTTCTTGAAGTCCACCGTGTTGCCCAGCCCGTCCGTGAGCTGCCCGTCTTCAAAAACCTGCAGCAGGATATTGAACACGTCCGCATGAGCCTTCTCGATTTCGTCCAGCAGCACCACCGAATAGGGCGATCGCTTCACCCGCTCCGTCAGCTGCCCGCCTTCCTCGTACCCCACGTATCCCGGAGGCGAGCCGATCAGCTTCGACACCGAGTGCTTCTCCATGAACTCCGACATGTCGAAGCGGATCAGCGCCTTCTCGCTGCCGAACAGGAATTGCGCCAGAGTGCGGGCCATTTCGGTCTTGCCCACCCCCGTCGGCCCAAGGAAGAGGAACGATCCAATCGGACGCTGCGGGGATTTCAGCCCCGCCCGCGAACGGCGGATCGCCCGAGCCAAAGCCGAAATGGCCTTGTCCTGCGAGATCACCCGCTTGTGCAGCTCCTCTTCCACCCGCAGCAGCTTCTGCGTCTCTTCTTCCTTGATGGAGGTGACCGGGACGCCCGTCCAGCGGCTCACCACGTCCTCGATGTCCTCCCGCCCGACGATGCCGGCGGTCGAGTCGTCGAGATGGTACTTGTCCCGCAGCGCCCGCAGATTGTCCCGCTCCTTGCGCTCCTCATCAGAGTAAAAACGCGCCTTCTCGAACTCGTGGTTCGCAATCGCGTTCTCCATCCGGTGAACGATGAACTTGATCCGCTTCTGAACCTCGGTGATCTCCTCCGGCAGCGACGTCTGGCGCAACTTGACGCGAGCCCCCGCCTCGTCGATCAGGTCGATCGCCTTGTCCGGCAGGAAGCGATCCGAGATGTACCGGTTGGAATGGGCGACCGCGAAGTTGATCGCTTCATCCGTGTAGCTGACCGCATGGAATTTCTCGTAGCGGTCCTTGATGCCCATGATGATCTTGATCGCGTCCTCTTCGTTGGGCGGCGGAACCTTGACCGCCTGGAAGCGCCGCTCCAGCGAGCGGTCCTTCTCGATGGACTTGCGATATTCCGCCGGCGTCGTCGCCCCGATGCACTGAATCTCGCCCCGCGACAGTGCCGGCTTCAGGATGTTGGCCGCGTCCAGCGAGCCTTCCGCCGACCCGGCTCCCACCAGGGTGTGCAGCTCATCGATGAAGATGATCGAGTTCTGATTCTCCATCAGCTCCTTCATGATGGTCTTCAGGCGCTCTTCGAACTGGCCGCGATATTTCGTCCCCGCGACGATCAGCGAAAGATCCAGCGCCAGCACTCGCTTGTCGGCCAGGAAGCTCGGCACGTCGCCATCGGAGATGCGCTGCGCCAGCCCTTCGACGATGGCCGTCTTGCCCACCCCCGGCTCGCCGATCAGCACCGGGTTGTTCTTGGTGCGCCGGCACAGGATCTGTACCACCCGCTCCAGTTCCTGGTCGCGGCCCACCAGAGGATCCAGCTGCGCATCCATCGCCGCCTGGGTCAGGTCGCGCGAAAATTCCGAGAGCAGGGAAGACTCCCGGTTCCTCTGCTGCTGCGGAACCTTCTCCTGCGTCGCCCGGGCCAGCTCCTCCCGAACCGCCAGCAGTTTCAGCCCGCGCTCGTGCAGAATCTCCGAGGCGAAGCACTTCTCTTCGCGCAGCAGCCCCAGCAGCAGATGCTCGGTGCCGATGTGCTTGTGCGAAAGCCGCTCCGCTTCCTCTGCCGCGTAGGCCAGAACCCGCTTGCACTCGTTCGAGAGAGGCAGATCGACCGACGTCGAAACCTTCTCCCGAATCGTCGTGTGGCCTTCAATTTGTTTGCGAATGGATTCTACCGAGGCGTGCGAGCGGAGAAAGCGGTTGGTGAGTGCCTTGTCTTCGCGCAGAAGCCCCAGCAGCAGATGCTCCGTTTCGATGTACGGAGACCCGAACTGGCTCGCTTCGTAGCGAGCGAAGAAGATGACGCGCCGCGCTTTTTCTGTATAGCGTTCGAACATGATTCCTCTGAGAGGCTCCGTTCGGCTCAGGGTTGCCAGTCTTTTTATGCTGGCAACCCGCAGAGCCACCCGGGCTTCTTCATTCCTGTGAGCCTCAAACCCTCTGAGGCTCGAACTGCCGCCCTGCCTGAATCCGGGGCAATCCGGGGCGGCCCGTGAGGGTGGTGCTTGGTTCTGCGACCCACCCGAATTCCAGGCAGCGGCGAGCTACGCGGTCGACGCTGCTGCCGATCAAACCCTGCAAACTACTAACCCTGCTTCCCGCCGCCCGTTGTCATAGAGACAACGGAGAAACTTCGTCGAGCCGGCCCTTATCCAGCCGCACGATCCTGCTGCAGCGCCGCGCCAGCGCCATGTTATGGGTCACCAGCACCGAGGTCAGATGGTGAAGCCGGTGCAGTCCCTCAATGAGCGAAAAGACCAGGTCCGCGGTCTGGCCGTCCAGGTCCCCGGTCGGCTCATCCGCCAGCAGCACCTTCGGCCTCGTCACCAGCGCCCGGGCCAGAGAAACACGCTGCTGCTCGCCTCCGGATAACTCCCCGGCGCGATGCGTGACCCGATCCCCGAGTCCGACTTCTTTCAACCACTGCTCCGCGCTTCTGAAGGCCTCAGCCTTCGATTCGCCCCTTGCCAGCAGGGGCATCGCGACATTCTCCAGTGCCGTGAATTCCGGCAGGAGGTAATGAAACTGCCAGACATATCCGATCTCGCGATTGCGGAAACGGGCGGCCTGTCCGGGACTAAGAGTTCGCAACTGAATTGAGGCGCAGTATACGTCACCTCCGGAAGGGGTATCAAGAGCGCCCAGAATGTGCAAAAGTGTGCTCTTACCCGCGCCTGACTGGCCCACAATCGCCAGCATCTCTCCATCCGCAACGTCGAAGCTCAGGCCGTCGAACAGGACCAGACGGCCGCGCCCCGTCACGTACTCCTTGCGGAGATCGCGAACCCTGATAACCGTTCGATGATCGAGGCCCGGCGAAGGACTCACGCCGAGGCTGGAACCGGGGGGCTGGTCCGCGGGTATTTCCGATGCGGAGACCGTATCCATACCTACCTCTACCACTCCGCCCCGCAAAAAGGAAGAGTGGTGTTACTCCTTTGGACGCGGTATGACGCAAAAGCGGTAACAGCAGTACTGAGAGGGCATTACCGCTGAGCGGGTGGCGCGAATGCAGCCCCGAATGGAGAAGCGGAGGATTCTGCCCGCTCGCCCGGCGGCCGCAAGCGCACCAGCCAAACGGGCTCAGGCGCCCGGGAGCGGCTCAGCGCGGCTTCTGCTGCTCCCCCATCAACTCGGCAAACTGGGTGGTCTTGCGCAGCTGGTCGAAAACGTGATCGCTCATCACCCGGTTGCGGTCGGTGAATCCCTCATCGAAGGCTTTGCGGAGATATTCGATCGCCTGCTCCTTCATGCCGCTCTGCGCGAACAGCTCCGCCAGACAGTAGTCCTGATGCGCCCGTTCCGGCGCGCTCGTCGGACCCGAGATGATCTGCGTCGAATCGCTGTCGAACACTCCAGGGTCAAGGCGAAACGCCGTGCGATAGGACTCCATCCCCTGGGCGTATTTGTGGCGGGCGAAATACGCCGTCCCCAGATTGGCCGCCACCACCGCCGAGTTCGGCATCAGCTTGATCGCCTTGCGGTACAGCTTGATCGCCGACCGGTACCGCCCCTGCGCGAAATCCGCAGCCCCCAGATTATTGATGGCCTCCGGGTAGTTGGGACGGATCAGCAGCGCGTGCTCGTAATCCTTCCTGGCTACGTCGAACGCCAGCATGTGGTGATACGCCATCCCCATTTTGTTCAGGATCACCGCGTTCTGCGGCGCCTCGCGGTACGCTTCGATCGCGGCGATGTATTCCTGGCGCGCCATGTAGACGTCGCCCCGCTCTTCCGGGGGCAGTCCGTCGATCCCCGGGTGGGTTGTGGAGTTCTGGGGAAGCGGCCCCGCGAAGGCATAGATCGAGGGAGCGAGGAGCAGCCCTGCAAAGGCGAGGCAAACAGCAGCGACCGGGCAACGGGACTTCATGGGGACCTCCCGAAACGTACGGTGCAAAACATTCTGCTCCCAGTGAGGGGTCGGTGACTATAGCCAGTTCAGAAAAAAAGGCCATAACCACTCTCTCCGTCAGGATTCGAGCAGCACCCCCCCTCAGC
>JBAUGH010000079.1:0-5292 GCA_049679565.1 Acidobacteriaceae bacterium | reverse complement strand
GCTATCCGCAGGTTCCTCCGCCTCACCCTCTTCCAACCAACCCATCCCCCAAGGCGAAAGCGGCGGCCGCAGACAATCCAGTGATCGCGGAGATGTCGGAGCAGGAGCTGCGCGCGCGGCTGGTGGGGCGTCCGCTGTTTTTGCGGGGACTGTGGCTGGACGAGAGCCTGCATTTCAATATGGATGGGGATCTGGTTGGGCAGTCGCCGAAGGGCTCGTTCACGCTGTGCGGAGTGCTGATCGATCACATCCACGTCACGAAGAAGACGGTGGAGATGGAGGGGATCCGGTACGGGATCCACTTTGAGGACGAGGCGCAGTGGAAGGACCAGGCGACGTCGTTCGACCGGCTGCAGATAACGCCGAAGAAGAAGCATCAGGTCATCGTGATCGACCGGCTGGTGGTGGTGCCTCCGAAGAAAGAGGGGGGCAAAGGGTTGCTGGGGATGCTGCGGCGGGGCGGGTCGGAGGAACCTGGGACGGGGACGGAGTCGCAGAATCAGGGCAAGGCGGCGTCGACGACCGTTGCGGGGGCGTCCGGCCAGGGTAACGGGACGGCGAGCGCGGACGATGGGAAGACGACGACGTCTCCGGCGGAGTCGGCGGAGCGGCTGCGGAATGCGCTGAACAGGATTTTTGCGCCGGAGCTGGACGCGAAGATGGTGGCGGCGATGCCGGACTACTGGCAGTTCTTCTATCAGGCGCAGCAGGCGCACAAGTCGCTGGTGCCGACCGATCCGGATATTGTGCGGCCAGGGCCGGGGGTGGAGAGCCCAAAGCTGGTGAAGAACATCGTGCCGGAGTCGAACGACTACGCGCAGCGGGACCAGGTGGCGGGGGTCGCCAGCTACAAGGTGATTCTGGGCAAGGACGGTAAGCCGCTCGCCGTGGCGGTGTACCGGCCGATCGGGTTTGGGCTGGACGAGACGGCGGTGACGGCGATTCAGAAATCGACGTTCACCCCGGCGGAGAAGGACGGGAAGCCGGTGGAGTCGGTGATCGATCTGGCGGTACAGTTCCGGATCTATTCGCCGCTGACGTCGAAGCCGGCGCCGCTGGACACGGCCGCGGGCGGCACGCTCGATCAGGACATCCGCAACCTGCATCTGCCGGGGCCGTTTACGGCAGCGGAAGAGAAGCAGGAAGCAGCGGCTGGTCCCCCTGCGAGCGGGACTACAAAGCAGTAGGCAGCGGAGCGCAGAAGTGCTGGCTTGCGGTGGCCCTCATGAAGACCCGGTTTCGAGCGGGACGCCGATCCTGTGAAGGATGGCGAGGGCGCTGGAGATGCGCGTGACGCCGGGCTTGATGCGGTAATCGAATTGAAGCGGATCGGCGGGATCGCCGCTTTCCATAACACAGGTTGACGCCATGCAGGCCTGGAGCGGCAGCGATCTCGGTGAGGGCGAAGTCGTGCGTGGAGAGGAGGCCTATGGCCCCGCGGGCGACCAGGGCGCGGACGATGGCCTCGACGGCGATGCGACGGTCGCGGGAGTTGGTGCCGCTGAGGATTTCATCGACCAGGAAGAGGCGGGCCGATCGAGGCTGGACTGCTCGAGGATGGCGCGGAGCCGCTCGGCTTCGGCGAAGAAGCGGGATTTGCCATCGAGGAGGGAATCGGTGATGGAACTGGAGGCGCAGACGGTGAGCAGCGAGAGGCGAAGTTCGGCCGCACGCACCGGGGCGCCGGCGTAGGCGAGCACCGCATTGACGCCGATGGCCCGGAGCCAGGTGCTTTTGCCTGCCATATTGGAGCCGCTGACGATGTGGAAGGGGGTCGATGCGGTTGCAGGCAGAGGTGGCGCCGCATGATTCTCCTCGAGCGGAGTCTATCGCAGTTTGATGCTGGTGAAAAAGTTGTTGCGGTTTATGTGTACTATGTGACATAGTACACATGTGATTCCGTTTCGCGTGCAGTTTCGGGCCGGCGCTTCGCTTTTCGAGCAGGTGGTCTATGCCTCGATCAAAGCGATGGTGTCCGGGCAGCTGCGGCCGGGCGATGCCTATCCCTCGGTGCGGACGCTGAGCCGGGAACTGAAGATCAATCCCAACACGGCGCACAAGGTGGTGGCGTATCTGGTGAACGGCGGGTATCTGGAGACGCGGCCGGGGATTGGGACGGTGGTGGCGGCGATTCCCGACGCCAGCCGCAAACAGCGGGCGGAGCTGCTGGGCCAGGAGATCGAGGAGTTGGTGGTGGAGGCGAAGCGGCTGGGGGTGGAGAGCGAGGAAGTGATCGCTGCGATCCGCGCTCATTGGGCGCGACTGAGTGATGAATCCCACTCAGGCCAAAAGAAGGCTTGAATGGGCGCGCGACAGACGGTGGAGGGCCGAGAGGGAAATGATGGCAGAGCGTAGAGCGTTCAGCGTACAGCGTTCAGAGCAGGCATCCGGGGATCCATTCGACTCCTCGACTGCGGCGACGCGCTCAGATCGTGGGCCTGAGCACGCGGCGGCGATTCGGACCGAAGGGCTGACGAAGCGGTTCGGCAGGACGGTGGCGGTGAACGAAGTCGGGCTCACCGTGCCGGAGGGGGCGATCTACGCGCTGGTGGGGGCGAACGGGGCGGGGAAGACAACGCTGATCAAGATGGTGATGAACATCCTGCGGCCGTCGGAGGGGATGGCGTCGGTGCTGGGGGTGGAGTCGGAGCGGCTGCGGGGGAAGGCGCTCAATCGGATCGGATACGTGAGCGAGAACCAGGAGTTTCCGGAGTGGATGACGGTGGGGGCGATGCTTGCGTATCTGCGGCCGTTTTATCCGGGATGGGATGGGGCGCTGGAGCAGGAGCTGGTGCGGCAGTTCGATTTGCCGCTGGAGCGGAAGATGAAGCACCTGTCGCGCGGGCAGCGGATGAAGGCGGCGATGGCGGGAGCGCTGGCGTTCCAGCCGGCGCTGCTGGTTCTGGACGAGCCGTTCGGGGGCCTCGATCCGCTGGTGCGGGATGAACTAATCGAAAGCCTGCTGGACCGGGCGGGAGAGACGACGGTGTTTCTGTCGTCGCACGATCTGGCGGAGATCGATAGCTTTTCGAGCCACGTGGGGTATTTGGAACAGGGACGGTTGCTTTTTTCCGAAGAGATGGGGGCGTTGTCGACGCGGTTCCGGGAGGTGACGGTAACGCTGGGGGATGGGGAGACGGCGGCGGCGCCGCTGCCGGCAGAGTGGCTGCAGTACGAGGCAACGGATGCGGTGGTGCGGTTCGTGCATAGTGGCGCGGGGGTGGGGACGCGGGAGGAACTGCAGGCGCGGTTCCCGCGGGCGAGGGCGATCGAGCTGGCGCCGATGCCGTTGCGGGCGATTTTTCTGGCGATTGCGAAGTCGAACCGGTCGGTTCAACCCACTCAAGCCAGAACCGGGCTTGAGTGGAGCACCCGGAAGGAAAGGAGCCGGGCATGAAGCAGGCGGTGCACATTTTCACGAAAGATGCGCGGCGGCTGTGGCCGGAGATCACGGTGGTGCTGGCGGTGACGGCGCTGTTCGCGTGGGTTTATCCCCACACATGGAAGCCAGAGGCAGGCTTCGCGGTGGCGAGTACGGGCACGGTCGTGAGCTGGGAGGGTTTGCAGGCACTGGCGCATCTGGCTGCGTTTTTAGTGCCGCTGAGCTGGTGGATCCTGATTCTGCGGCTGGTGCAGGGTGAGACCCTGGTGGGCGATAAGCAATGGTGGGTGACCAAGCCGTATGAGTGGCCGGCGCTGCTGGGGGCGAAGGTGCTGTTTCTGGCGGCGTTCGCGGGGGCGCCGCTGGTGCTGGCGCAATGGGTGCTGCTGGCGAGGGCAGGGTTTGCGCCGCTGGGATTTGTTCCTGGGCAGGGATACGATCTGCTGCTGCTGGCCATGGTGCTGGTGGTGCCGGTGATGGCTCTGGCGACGGTGACATCGAGCTTCGCCAGGACGGCGGTGACCGGATTTGTGCTGCTGGTGGTGTTGATGGGTGCCCTGCTGGCGCAGGGGTGGACGAAGATGGGGGATTTCTCGGTCGCGCTTCCGTGGCATCTGGAGGGGTTGCTGGCGGTCGCGATCGCGGCGGCGGTGGTATTTGTCTACGCGCGGCGGCGCGTGGGCCTGACGCGTTGGCTGCTGGCGGCCGTGCTGGTGGCAGGGTTTGGGATGGCGTATCTGGGCTACTCGGCGACGCTGATCGAGGCGCGGTATCCGGCGAGCGGGGCGGGCGGTTTGGCGGTGCAGCTTGGCGTGGATGGCGGGCGGCTGGCAACGGCGAACCGGGCGCAGAATCCGGGAAGGAAAAAGTTCATCGATGTGAGTCTTCCGGTGACGGTGACAGGATTAGGCCCGGAGGAAGCAGCAAATCTGGACGCCGCGCAGGTGACGGTGCTAGCGCCGGACGGGAAAGAATGGACGTCGCCGTGGGAGATGGAGAACCAGGACCATCTGCAGGCGGACGTGGCCGATGCGGCGATTGTCCTCGTGATGCCTGAGGCCTTTCTGGAGGCGGTGAAGGCGGAGCCGGTGGAACTGGATCTGCGGTTGGCATTGACGCAGATGCGCGCCGCAGGGACGAGCGGGGCGGCCATGGAGGAGCACGATTTCGCGCTGCCGGGTATCGGGATTTGCACGCCGGTGCCGGATTCCCGATCGATGACACCCTATCCCATTGGGATTACGTGCCGCGCTCCGCTGCGGGATCCGCCGCTGACGTTTATCAGCGTGCGGTGGGCGGAGGATGGGTGCGAGGGAGGGCCGGCGGCGGCAGCCAGCGGGCTTGCGGGCGGCGGATGGGCGGGGGGAGTTACCGGGACTCCTGCCGATCTGAATCTGGAAGCGGTGTGGTCGTCGCAGGTGGGGCTGTCGAACGGGTTCGATCAGGAGAAGGCCGGGAAGCGTGGGGAGAATCCGCAGCGGTATTTGTGCCCAGGAACGCCGATCACGTTGACGCGTTACGTGCTGGTGCGGCGCATGCAGGCGGCCATGACAGTGACGAATTTCCATGTGCCGGACTGGAATGTGCCGGGGGAGACGAACTGACGAGGGGCTGCACGCTCAGCGGTTGAAGGGATATTCCTGGACCCAGTGGAAGCCGCGGCCGACGAGCAGGAAGCTGTGGAGGTCCTGGGCGTGGAGCTCCATGTGGACCTTGTGGCCGTTGAGCGTGCCGTCGAGGATGAGGCGATCGGGCGCGGGGCGGGTGAAGGCGAAGTCCAGCTTCTGCTTCGAATGGCTCTGCATGAGGGTGAGGGCGCCGGTCTTTGAATCGATGGCGGCGCTGTAGAACACGGGTGCGCCGTTCATGGGCTCGAGCTCCATGGTGGAGTAGTCGAAGACGATCTGACG
>JBAUGH010000078.1:0-4331 GCA_049679565.1 Acidobacteriaceae bacterium | reverse complement strand
CGGTAAACCAAGCGCTCTTCCAGTCGCCGTTCTACGAAATGTACGGCAGGATCATGCTGACTCCGGCGGAAAAGCCGGGTGCAACCATGGCCGTGGGCGAGAAGGACATGCGTTTGTTTCGGGAAGCGGCGCAGGCGAGCCACGTGAACACTCCGCTGGCGGATCTGTTCCTGGCGACGTTTCATGGCGCGCTTGAGGCTGGCATGAAGGATGCTGACTGGGCCGCTGGATACCTCCAGTTGCAGCGTTCGATCATCGTCCAGGGTTCCGCGGGCAGCGCCCGGAACTGACGGTTAGCGTGCCATAGCCGGCTGGCGGTGAGGGGAGCGAGTCATTCCACGGCTGTTCCGGTTCGAACGGAGAAGCTCCCGGGTTTCCCGATCCATCGGAATGTGAGCCCCCAGAGGAGCAAGAGGCCGAGGAGCGCTTCCAGAATCCAGGTGAGGGAATTCGCCATGAGGGCCCAGTCGTCGATGAAGGCGCGATTCGGCGCATGCGGGTCGAAGACCACGGGGACCTTCTCGCCGGCAGTGAAAGTGCGGACCCAACACAGACTGCGGCGGGACTGGCAAAGGAGGATGTAATCCTCGTGGAACTGGTGGAGTGCGCCTTCGCCGGTGACGAACTCCACCGTGGGCGCGGAGGAGTCGGTGACGGACAGGACGGTGCCGCTCGCCTGCGACCACCAGAGGAATCCGCCGAACCCGTATTCGGCAAACCCGAAGCCGAGGTACAGCAGAACCAGGTCCATGGCGAGCAGGCCGACGCCGGCGAGCAGGGCCGTGTTACGGCTGGTTGACCGTTGCGGGGTCGATCGAACTCCGGCTTTGAGCGAGATGCGCATGCGCATGCTGAGGAGCGGCCAGAGTAGCGAAGGTCCGCTGGAAGCGACAATGCACCGAAGGGGTCAGCCCCGAGAATAGCCGGGCAGTCTTTGCCGTGGGGGCGAACCCACGGTTTTCGGGGCGACGGGCAGGCGGCGCTTCTCGGGGAGACCTCCGATTAAGATAGGCGCATGGGAAAGATCAGTCTGAAGAATCGTATCGTTTTCATCACCGGGGCGAGCGCCGGGATTGGCGCAGCATGCGCGCGGGCGTTTGCGGCGGAAGGAGCACAGCTGCTGCTGGCGGCAAGGCGTCTGGAACGACTGGAAGCTATGGAAGTCGATCTGCTGGAGGCCGGCGCGCCCGCCGTCCATGCCTTCCGCCTGGATGTGCAGAACCGCGCCGCCGTGGAGCGCGCGATCGCAGAATTGCCGGATGAGTGGCGCGCCATCGATGTGCTGGTGAATAACGCCGGCCTGAGCCGCGGTCTCGACAAGCTGTGGGAAGGCAAGCCGCAGGATTGGGAAGAGATGATCGATACCAATATCAAGGGCCTGCTGTGGGTGACGCGAGCGGTGGTGCCGGGTATGGTGGCGCGGGGGCGCGGCCACGTAGTGAATCTGGGATCGACGGCGCAGGAAATCGCCTATCCCGGAGGAAGTGTCTACTGCGGGACGAAGGCGGCAGTGAAGCTGATCAACGACGGCCTGCGCGAAGACCTGTTGGGTACGCCGATTCGGGTGAGCGACGTGGGCGCGGGCATGGTGGAGACCGAATTCAGCGACGTTCGGTTCCGGGGCGACAAGGGCCGCGCGGAAAAGGTATATCAGGACATCACGCCGCTGACTGCGGACGACATGGCGGATGCAATCGTGTGGGCGACCACGCGTCCGGCGCATGTGAACGTCGCGCACCTGCTGCTGACCACGATCGATCAGGCGAACTCGCTGATGTTCTACCGCCGGACGCCCTGAACCAGGGGAGGCTCAGAGTGCGGCGAGTTTCGCTTCGACTTCACTGAGCGCGGCTGCGAGGGCTTTGCGGCGGATGGGGCTGGACGTGCGCTCATCGAGAATGCGTTCGCGCTGCAGCTCAAGCGCCTGCCGTTCGAGCGTGCGGGCGGAATTGGCAGCGGTGTCTTCCTTTGTCATGACGCGACTGGAGGGCGCCGGCGACGCCTGCTGTTGCTCCACCTGATCTTCCACGGATTTGCTTTCCCATCCTCTGGCCATGCTTCTATGGTAGCCCCGAACGAAAGTAATCCTTGCCGCCGTGCACGCCGGAAGCAGCGGGAAACGCGGGAATCGCACCTTTCGTCTCAGGGCAGGCGAATCCCCGCGCACGCTTCGGCATCTTCATTGCATAGCGGTTGCGGGCTTAGTGGAAATACGAAAAAGGTCCATCGTCATGAAACGTGGCGAGGGGGAGCGGCACGATGAGGGTGTGGAGAATTCCGGACTTCGGTATCGACAACCTGGAGCTGGCGACGCTGCCGGATCCGAACCCGCAACCGGGCGAGGTGTTGGTACGGGTGCACGCGGTGTCGTGGAACTATCGCGATCTGATGATGGTGCAGGGGCGCTACAACCCGAGGATGCGTCTGCCGCGGGTCCCATGTTCCGACGGAGCCGGGGAAGTCGTGGCGGTGGGCGAGGGGGTGACGCGCGTGCAGACGGGCGATCGCGTGGCTGCAATCTTTATGCAGAACTGGATCGACGGTCCGCCCGACGCGGAGAAGATTCGTGGAGCGCGGGGCGGCGATGTCGATGGCATGCTGGCGGAGCTGGTGGTGTTGCGGGAAGACGGTCTGGTCCGGGTGCCCGGGCACCTCTCGTACGAAGAGGCGGCGACCTTGCCCTGCGCGGCGGTGACAGCGTGGAATGCGCTGGTGCGCGCCGGCAATGTGAAAGCGGGCGATACGGTGCTGCTCCAGGGAACCGGCGGAGTTTCGATTTTCGCGTTGCAGTTCGCGAAGATGCTGGGCGCGCGGGTGCTGTGCGCCTCGAGCAGCGATGCCAAGTTGATGCGCGCGAAGACTCTGGGGCTCGATGCGGGGGTGAATTACAAAACCCATGCGGACTGGGACAAATGGGTTATGGAACAGACGAGCGGGCGAGGCGTGGATCTGGTGGTGGAAGTGGGGGGCGCCGGGACCCTCGCGCGTTCGCTGCGGTCGGTTCGAATCGGCGGTTCGGTTTCCCAGATTGGCGTGCTGAGTCAATCCCACGAAGGAGTTGAAATTCCGTTACTGTTGCACAGGCAGGTTCATCTCTGCGGGATTTATGTGGGGTCCCGGGCAGATTTTGAGAACATGAATCGAGCAATCACCCAGCAGAAGCTGAAACCTGTCGTGGATGAAGTATTTAGCTTCAGCGACCCGGCGTTTGCACTGCATCGTATGGAGTCGGCGGCGCATTTTGGCAAGCTGATTACCACGGTGAGGCACTAAAAAGTCATAGTATTCGGGCGACATTTCGTTTCAAACTGCATCTGAAGATATGCGCAATCCCCCCCGGAGAGAAAGGAGCGCAAAGATCATGAACTTCCTGATAGCTTGTCTGCGAGCGGTTCTCGCTTTCTTCTCAGAAATTCTGTTCGGGTGCAGCCATTCGCGCCTGACCCGTCCTTTCACGCTGGCCGATGAAACCTACGAGGTGTGTCTCGACTGCGGCAAGCGGATTTACTATTCGGCCCGGGAAATGCGGCCGCTAACCGCATGGGAAGTGCGGCGAATGAAGGCCGCGCGAGCCGGCGAATTGAAGGTTGTTGCGATTCCCGCATCGGTGTCACAGCTGGTCGCGGCCCCCGAGGGTAAGTCCAATATCGCCGCGTAGCCGGCAATGCGGATTGCGGTCGAAAAGGAGCGCAAATTGCGCTCCTTTTCACTTTTGGGGGAGGGCTGCTCCAGGGGCGGGCGTCTAAGATAGAGGCTGAGTCCGGACCTGTTTCCCTCCCCATGAGTCGCGCCGTCACATCCCGCGTCCTGCTTGCGTTGCTGGCGGTGGCGGTGGCAGGGTGCGGCAGCATCCCGTATCCGGCACAGGCCGGGAGTAGCGAGCTGTCGCTTGAGGGGACATCGTTGTCGGTGACCACCAACGGCCAGATCGCGCTGCACGCGAGCTTGCCGTCCGGAGCGGCGGCGGCGGTACGGTGGAGCATCGTTTCAGGTACGAATGCAGCGTCGCTCGGGCAGGGACAGATTGACGCGAGCGGAACCTACACAGCGCCTGGCGCGCTATCCGCGGATCGCATCCTGGTGGAGATTCAGGCCGCGCTCGCAGGTCATCCGCAGACGACAGCGTCTCTCTACCTGGCGGTGCATCCCGGTCTGGTGCAGCCGTTGCTGCCGCAAAACGTCGCGCTGACGCCGAGCGCGGCGGTGGACGTCACCGCCCAGATCGCCGAAGTGAATGCCGGCCAGGTGAAGTGGTCGCTGGCCAGCACCCCGAACGGGCAGCCATCGGCAACGGGCGCGCTGGGGACGCTGAGTGGGCCGCAGTGCCGGCG
>JBAUGH010000077.1:0-10413 GCA_049679565.1 Acidobacteriaceae bacterium | reverse complement strand
GGCTGGCTCAGAGTATCCCATAGCGATCGAAGACCGCGGTGCTGGTGGAGCCTGCTTCGATTTCGCCGCGCACCCGCTTTTCGCCGGCGACTTTTTCGAGCGCCTGTTCGACTACGCGGGCTTCGAGGGCGCTGGGGATGACGAGTACGCCGTCCATGTCTCCAAAGAGGAGGTCGCCGGGCTCGACCAGGACGCCTTCGATCTCGACCGCGCAGCGGAAGTCGATGACCGAGGAACGCACCCCAGCGTCCTGCGCGAAGCTGCCGCGGCTGAAGACTGGCCAGTTCTGCTCCAGCACCCTTGGCGTGTCGCGGTGAAAGCCATCGATGACCGCGCCCGCTGCGCCGCGCGTCCGCGCCGTCGCGGTCATGATCTCGCCCCAGGCCGCGCAGTTCATCGCCCCTCCTGTCGCCAGGTAGACTTCCCCCGGCTGCAGGGCGTCGAGGGCTTCGGTGAGACGCCCAAAGGGCCGGCTCTGCGGACCGGCAACGCCGGCGATCTGCACCGGAAAAGCGCGCCCCAGCACGCGGAGCGCGGGGTTCAGCGGCTGGATCGGCTGGGGCAGAAACTGATGCCAGCGGCCCTCCCGATCCAGGATGTCGCCGAGCACCGGCGTAAACAGGCGTTCGAGGATCAGCGCGAATAACTCCGCGTCGGATGCGGGCTTCATGACGGATCGAAGGTATCACTTCGTGGTAGATCAGTAAAATTCATAGAACTGCTCTGTATAATCGGCAAACTAAATGGACTTTCAACAGCTCCGCGTCTTTCGTGCTGCAGCCAGGGCCGGCGGGTTCACGCGAGCCTCCGAGACGCTCCACCTGTCGCAGTCGACCATCAGCCTGCACATCAAGCGCCTCGAGGAAGAGCTGGGCAGCCCTCTGTTCCTGCGCAACAAGCGGCGCGTCTATCTGAATGAGGCGGGGCGGCTCCTGCTGCAATATGCCGACCGTGTTTTTCAGGAACTGAAGAACGCCGAGATGGCGGTGCAGGAACTGAACGAGCTCGATCGGGGGACGATCCGCCTTGGCTCGGGAGCGACCACCGTTACCTATCTGTTGCCGAAAATCCTCGACGCGCACCAGCGGCGCTACCCGGAGATTGAGCTGGTGGTGGTGACCGGATCGAGCGAGTTTCTGGCGCAGTCGGTTCATCAGCAGACGCTGGACCTGGCGGTGGTGATGCTGCCGGTCGTGCCCACGCTGGCGATCGAGATCCTGCCGATTGTGCGCGAAGAACTGGTCTTTGTCATCAGCAGCTCGCATCCGCTGGGCGCCAGGGAATGGCTCGATCCGAGGGATGTGGGCGGGGTGCCGTTCATCTCCTTCCTGCAGGGATCGACGATGCAGAACCACCTGGACAAGCAGTTCAACAGCGTCGGCATCCAGCCACGCATCGCCATGGAGCTGGAGAACATCGAGGCCATCAAGGCGCTGGTTCGCTCCGGACTGGGAATGGCCGTCCTGCCGGCCTGCAGCGTGGCGGGATCGCAGGGTGCCCTGTTGCGCACGTTGCGCGTGCGGCGTTTCCGCATGGAGCGGGATCTGGCTCTGGCCCTGCCCAGGTCTCCGATTCTGCCGCGCGCGATCGGGCGCTTTGCCAGCCGCATCACCAAAGGGCTCGCCGGCAAAACGGTGGCTGAACTTCGCGGGGAAACGGGCGGCAGTTAGATGCGGCAGACCGTGTGCTTGTCGAGCAGGTCGAAATCGATCTCCGCGCCCAGCCCGTTCCCCTGCGGCGCGTGAACGTACCCCTCGGCGTCAATGCGGATCGGGTTCTTCACGCCGAAGGTGAAAGGTTCCTGCGGAATCAGCACCTCAAAATATTCGCAGTTGCGAATCGCGCAGCTGACGTGAAGGTTCGCCAGATCGAGCAGCGCATTCGTGGTGGTATGGATTTCGCAGTTGACGCCGAAGGCTTCGCATAACGCCGCGGTTTTCATCAGCCCGGTGACGCCGCCCTTCCAGGAAACGTCGCTGCGAACGATGTCCACGGCTCGCTGAGTAAGATATTGCGTGGTTCCGAACAGGCCACCGGGCGTAGACTCGACGCCGGCGATGGGGATCTCCAGCGAACGGCACAGCTCCTGGTAGCCGTAAATGTCGTAGTCCGAGAGAGGCTCTTCGAACCAGTAATAATGCAGCCGCTCCAGCTCGCGGCCCACCCGCAGTGCTTCCTGCTGCGAGTAGGCCGCCACCGGGTCGCTCATCAGAACGAAATCGTCGCCCAGCTCCGAGCGCAGCGCACGGCAGGCTTCGATATCGCGCGCGGGTTCGCCCCAGGGATGAATCTTGTAGGCCCGGTATCCCATGCGGCGATACTCTTTGGCCTGCTCCACGAAGGCTTCGGCGCTGGGCAGGATCAGCGAGCTGGCGTAGGCCGGCAGCTTCGTGCGGTAAGCGCCGAGCATGCGGTACAGCGGTAGACCGGCGGCCTTCGCGCCCAGATCCCACAGCGCCACGTCGATCGGCCCGTGAGCGTAGATAGGGAGAAAGCCCCACCAGCGGTCCATGCGGCGCACCTGCTGCCACAGCAGCTCGCGATCG
This sequence comes from Acidobacteriaceae bacterium, assembly GCA_049679565.1. GTDB lineage: Bacteria > Acidobacteriota > Terriglobia > Terriglobales > Acidobacteriaceae > Palsa-343. The sequence goes on along the minus strand of JBAUGH010000077.1, from coordinate 7,867 downwards.
AGAGGATCCTGGCCGAGCAGCAGCGGGCGGAGGATGCCGGCGATCAGATGCCCGGTCGCCTGACCGCTGCGTCCTCCCCACGCGAAGGCGTGCCCTTCAGGGCCCTCATCGGTTTTGATCTGCAGGAAGACGACGTCGTGCGCGGCCCGTCCGCCCTTGATCCCGGCCGTGACCTGCGCGGAGAAGGGATTCTCGACAACGGTGATGGCAACATCGGTGATCTTCATGGTGTCGCTTCGCTGTACCCCCCGGCTTCCGCCGGATAGCCGCGGCTGGCATAGCTGTCGATGATTTTCGCGTACACCTGCTTCCAGCCTCCTTCGCATTCTTCCGGCGGGATGCCTTCCGGCCAGACGCTGATGTAGATGTAGTGGAGCTCGCGGTCGGGAAGGATGTTGGTCACCCAGTGCTCGGTGCGCGGCGGGACGAAGGCCACCGCCGGCGCGGTGACGCGGCGGGACTCGCCCCCGATGAAGACCTCGGCCTGGCCGCTCCAGATCATGTACACCTGCATGAACGTGTCGTGGCTGTTGGGAGGAGTGGTAGCGCCGGGGCGCACCATCTGCAGCACCGCTTCGCAGGCGCCGGTGGCGTCGCGGGGCAGCAGCATGACGAACTCGTTGCCGGCGCAGCGAAACGGCTCTCCCTCGCTGAATTGTCGGACGTACATGCGGGCTCCTGGGGGTCCTGTGGATCCAACCGACCGCTCGAAGGGCAATGTAACAGGGAAAAGCGCCGATCGAATATTCGTTTTTTCGATGAATGCCATCAGTTTTGCGCAGGGATTTCTCGCTGCGCTGTCATCGGTTTTGTCGATCATTCATGTTGATACAAGGTATTGGATCAATCTCTTTTCGCGAGCGTAGAGTTTTCACCGTTGTGCCAGTGGCAGCCCTGCGTTCGTGCCATCGCTGCCCATTCGGAAAGAGGAAATGCCTATGAAGCTGCGGTTCACAAACATGCCCGGATGGATGGGGAAGACCTGTTTCGTCATGATCTGCGCATGCCTGCTCGGCCCTGCGATGGCCCACGCCCAGGCTTTTGGAACGATTAACGGCACGGTCACCGATCCAAGCGGCGCGGTGCTCCCCAATGTTCCGGTTCTTGCCATCGCGAGCCAGACGGGTGCGCAGACCCGGGCGGTGACCAATGTCCGGGGCGAATTCACCTTCCCCACCCTGCTGCCCACCCAGTACGCCATTACCGTCACGGCGAAGGGGTTTCAGGACTACAAACAGTCCGGCATCGTTCTTCAGGCCAACCAGGCATTGACCGTGAACATCCGGCTTGCGGTCGGCTCGGCGACCCAGACCGTCAATGTCTCCGCGGCTCCGCCTCAGGTCAACACTACGAATGGGACGCTTTCCCAGGTGATTGGACGGTCCAGCGTTTTGAACCTTCCCCTCAATGGCAGGAATGCCGCCTCGCTCATCACCCTGGTTGCCGGAGTGGCGAACGCCACCAACGAAGGCAACGGAGCCGACCAGGGAACCAGCAAAACCTTCCCCGCAGCCGTCATCAGCAGTTCCAACGGCACGCTGCCGAATCAGGAAAACTTCCTGCTCGACGGCGGAAACAATGTCGATGAACAGACTGACGTGAACGATCCGTTCCCCTTCCCCGACGCGCTGCAGGAGTTCAGCGTTCAGACCACGAACTACGACGCCGAATTTGGCCAGAGCGCCGGCGCAGTGGTCAACATCGTCACCCGGGCAGGCACGAACCAGTTCCATGGCGACGCGTTCGAGTTTCTGCGCAACGGCTACTTCGACGCCAGGCCGTATTTTGCGACCAGAGCAGACACCCTGCACCGCAACCAGTTCGGCGGCGTTATCGGGGGACCGCTGATCATCCCGCATCTGTCCCGGGGCAGGACTACGCAGTTCTTCTTCGGCTATCAGCGCACCGTCATCCATCAGGCGTCGAATGCCTACTCGGCGACGGTTCCCACGCTCGCGGAGGAGGGTCGCGGCACCGCGGGCTATGCCGATTTCGGCAATCTGTGCAACGACTCGCTGGGCCATTCCTTCAATGCGAGCGGCCTCTGTGTCGACGGTTCGGGGGCCGCTGTCCCGGCCGAACAAATCCGCAATCCCTTCACCAACGCGACCGAGCCATACAATCAAATCCCGGCGAGCGCCTTCGACCCCGCTTCGGTCGCCTTCGAAAAAGCGTTCCCCACCTATTCGGGGACTGAAGCGCCGGGCAAGATCGGCGGCCTGGTGAGCTATTACCTGCCGTCAATCCAAACCTACAACGAATTTGTGGGCCGCGTGGACCACCAGTTCGGCGATAACGACCACCTCTTCGGCCGTTACTACTACAACTTCTTCAACGCTCCCGGTTACTACAATCCTTCCAATCTGCTGGATTACCTGTCCTTCGCCGACACCCGCTACCAGAACGCTTTGATCTCGGAGACCCATACCTTCTCGCCTACCGTCGTCAACAACCTGGTGCTGAATTATCAGCGCGAATACACACTGCGGGGCGGACCCCCGGGAAGCCCGCTGATCACGGACTTCGGAGTGAAGAACATCTGGCAGCCGTCAACCGGACCCTTCCTGCAGGCAAGCATCTCCGGCTATTTCGGCGCGACCGCCACCGCCAATGCGGTATTCGGACGCAACGACTACAACTTCGACGACGTCCTGCACTGGGTGAAGGGTAACCACAACTTCGCTTTTGGCGGCCACTTCGAGTTAAGTAAGTACGACGCGACGAACGTCTATACCTCCTACGGCAGCTTCGCGTTCAATACGGCCACCAACACGGTTAACGGAACCACTTACCAGTATCCGAACGCCATGGCGAACTTCCAGATGGGCTTCATGACCGGGTTCGGCCAGGGCAATTATGAATTTGTCAATAACCGGAATCATTTTCCCGCCGTCTTTGCCCAGGACAGCTGGAAGGCCACTCACCGCCTGACCCTCAACTACGGCCTGCGCTGGGAGATGTTTGCTCCCTGGGCGGATCGTGTGAATGAGCAAACCTGGTTCAACCCGGCGAACTACGCTGCGGGTGTGGGCACGCCGCAGTACAGCACCCTGCCGGCAGGTATGGTCCTTTCCGGCGATCCCGGCTACCCCAGGAACGGGATCCAGAACGAGTACGACCATTTCATGCCCCGCCTGGGCTTTGCCTACGACGTCTTTGGGAACGGCAAAACCGCCGTACGCGGCGGCTTTGGCATCTTCTACCAGGATCGCCTGCAGGCATGGATGAACCTCAGTCAGAGCACTTTTGTGCCCAACACCATCTCGCTGTCGCTGACCAATCCGGGTATGTATAGTCCCACGCCCGGCGCTAATGCGGGCGGCCCGTTCAGCAACCCGTATTGCACTTCCTGCTCGGTGGGATCGGTGCAGAATCCATTCCCTTTCACGAAACCATTCCCGTCCACCCAGGCCTTCCCGAATGCATTTCAGGTTGCCGAATTCAATCCCGGCACCTTCACTGCGCCTGTAACTTACTCTTATAACCTGACGGTCGAGCAGCAGCTGACGAACAACACGTCGATGCGTCTCGCTTATGTCGCCTCCGCCTCGCGCCATCAACTTGTCGACCTGGAACTGAATCCCGCGGTGAATAACGGCTCCGGCCTCAGCACGAACCAAAGGCGCGTTTATAACACCGCACCCACGGTGGGCCCGTGCGCAACCGGCACCGGCTGCAAAACCAGCTATTCCGACATCATTGAAGGCTCGACCAGCGGCTCCAGCGGCTTCAACTCGCTGCAGGCTTCGCTGCAAAAGCGGATGTCCCGGGGCTTGTCGGTGCTGGCCAACCTCACGTGGTCGCATTCGCTGAGCGATATGCCGCTGTCACGGCTCTCCAATACCGAAGATCTGAATATCAGCCAGTCGTATGTCTACCCGATTTATCCTGCCAATGCGACCGGCGTTCCGGCGGCCGCGCGCGTAGCTGACGTCAAAGCCCTGGACCGCGGCAATTCTGACATCGACCACCCGATCATTCTCTCCATCTCCTATGTCTGGTTACTCCCCACGGTACGTAACGGCAACGGCTGGCTGCGCTCACTTGCCAATGGATGGAGCACCAGCGGCATTGTCTCGCACCAGTCGGGCGATGCGCTGACTGCTTATATGGGAACCGACAATTCCCTTACCGGCGTTGGACAGGATCGCGCGCAGGAGGATTTCTCTATGTCGGCTTATAAGAAGGGCCCCGGCCGCGGCGACTGCCCTGCCGGCAAGGCCTGCGTCGGCTGGCTCAACAACGCTGCCTTCTCGATTCCCGTGCAGAACGGGCCCGGAACCGGGTTCGGCAACGTGATGAAAGGGTCCCTGCGCGGCCCCGGGCTGACCAATTGGGACGGCGCGGTGATGCGTACATTTCCGATTTATCACGAGAGCAATCTACAGTTCAGAGCGGAATACTTCGATGTGCTGAACCACACGGAATTCTCGAATCCCAGCACCAGCAACCCCATCAGCAGCAGTACGTCCTTTGGAACGATTACCGCGACCCAGGGCGGGCCGCGCATCGCGCAGTTTTCGCTGAAAGTGCAGTTTTAGCCGAGGGCGGCGCAGGCCGCCCCCCGCCGCCCTGAAGGAAAGTGAGCCTGAACCGACGTGTCGATTCGCTCCGGCCGTCAACATTTTTGCGGAATGCTGTGCCTCGCCTGGCTGCTCGCGTCGTTCGCCGGCGCGTCGGCTGAGCCAGCCGGGCGCGTGTTCCGCGCCAATGATTACGGAGCCGTGGGCAACGGCCGGACGCTCGCGACCGGCGCCATCCAGAAAACCATCGACGCTGCTGCAGCAGCGGGCGGCGGCGCCATCGTGTTCTCTCCCGGCACCTATCTCACCGGCTCACTCTTTCTCAAATCGCACACCCATCTCCGCATCGGCCGTGGAGTGACTCTGCTCGGCACGACGGCGCCGGACGCCTATCCCCGGGTGATGACGCGGGCGGCCGGCATCGAGATGCGTTGGCCCGCCAGCCTGCTGAACGTGGCCGGGCAGCAGGATGTTTCGATCAGCGGAGAGGGCACAATCGACGGCAACGGCAAGCCCTGGTGGGACGCTTTCTGGAGCCGGGTCCCCGCCTACGAAGCCCGCGGCCTTCGCTGGGCCGTGGACTACGACGTGCAGCGGCCGGAGTTGATCCGCGTTTACCGCTCGACCCGCGTTCGCATCGGCCCGGGCCTTATGCTGCGGCGTTCCGCCTTCTGGACCGTGCACGTGGTGTACTCGACCCACGTTTCCGTCACCCGCCTCACAATTCGTGACAACGATCCCGTTCAGGGACGCGGCCCCAGCACCGACGGCGTCGACATCGATTCTTCCGCGCACATCCTGGTCGCGCACGTCGACATTGCGAATAACGACGACGGCATTTGCCTGAAGGCAGGGATGAACGCCGACGGACTCCGCGTCAATCGGCCTACCGAGGACGTGGAGATTCGGGACTCCGTGATCCGGGAAGGCATCTCGGGAATCGCCATCGGCAGCGATACCGCAGGCGGATTCCGCAACATCCGGGTGCACAACATCACCGTGCTCGGAGGCGTGCGCTTCGGAATCTACCTCAAGTCCACCCGCACCCGCGGGGGCTGGACGGAGAATGTCCGGATGAGCAGGATCCACATGGACGGCGTGAAGACCGCGATTAAAATCGACCTCGATTATTTTCCCGCCTTCAGCACCCCGCGGATACCACCCGGCATCGAAAACAATCTGCCTCCCGGGCTCACCGCAGTGCCGGACTACTGGAAGATCCTCGCCGCTCCCGTGCCCCCGGGCAAAGGGATCCCTCATTTTCGCGACATCACGCTTTCGCACATCGATGCGACAGGAGCAGGCACTGCTTTCGATGTGAATGCAGCGCCGGACGCGCCCATCGAAGACGTCACTCTGCGTGACGTGGACATACACGCCGATCATGCCGGGAGCCTGCGGCACATCGAGGGATGGACCTTCGATCATGTGCGGGTGGACGCGCGGGACGGGTTGCCTCTGGTTCTCGAAGACGCTCACGGCATCTCCGGCCGCGTCCCGTAACCGATCGGCAGCCGCGCCGCGGCGTGTACGTTAACATCGCCATCCTGGCTGCTGCTTACCGGCATTGTCAAAAGGGATTTTTGCCGCCCCCTGCCCACTGCCGCTCTCCGCCCCGGTTGCTACAATGATGGCCGGCTCCGCGTGAAGAAAGAAACCAACTCGGGCCCGCCCGGCATCAAGGAGATCGCCCGGCAGCTCGGCATCTCGATCGGCACCGTCGATCGCGCGCTGCACGCGCGGCCTGGAATCAGCCCGAAGACCCGGGCGCGGGTGTTGAAGGCTGCGGAGAAGCTCAACTACAAACCCAACGTGGCCGCGCGCACCCTCAAGCTCAACCGGCGGCTGCGCATCGGCATCCACCTGCCTCATCAGATCACTTCCTTTTTCGACCCCCTGCGCGAAGGCATTCGCGAGGCCGCCAGCACCACCGCCGGCGTGAGCCTCGAACTGGATTTCCGCACCTATCCCCACATGGGCAAGGGCGACCTCGAGCTGATCGAGGCGGACATCGGGCGGCACTATGACGGGCTGATCCTGACGCCAGGCGATCCCGCCAGGTTCGATCCGCTGATTCGCAGACTGACGGCGCAGGGAACTCCGGTGGTATGCGTGGCCAGCGATGCGCCGCGCAGCGGCAGGCTGGCGTCGATCTCCGTCGATGCGGCGATCAGCGGGGGAATTGCCGCCGAGCTGTTTGCCCGCACCCTGCAGAAGCCCGCCAGCGTAGCGCTGATTACCGGCGACCTGAGCACCCAGGATCATGCCGAGAAGCTGAAGGGATTCGCGGCAACTCTGGCGACCATTGCCCCCCACCTCTCGCTGCTGCCCGCGCTGGAAACACACGAGCGGCCGAAGGATGCGCGGCGCGAAACGCTGGCGCTGCTGCAGCGCAAGGGGCGTCCGAGCGGAATTTATATCAGCACCGCCAACAGCCTTCCCGTTCTGCGCGCGCTCGAGGAGCAGAAGGCCCTCGAGAATACCCTGGTGGTGGCCACCGATTTGTTTCCCGAGCTGATTCCGTTTCTGGAGTCGGGCCGCATCCTGGCGACGCTCTACCAGCGGCCCTCCACCCAGGGAAAAGCCGCTTTCGAGGCGCTGATTCGCTATCTTCTGGACGGGATCGCACCCGAGCCGACAACGCGGTTTGCCCCGCACATCGTTCTGCGCAGCAATCTGCCGCTGTTCGCCGACCGTCTGAGCGGGCCGGACGACGCCAATGAACCCGGCGCCTGAGCGCCGCGCACTCGTCAGCTCAAATATCCCAGAAGCTGCTTCATGGTGGGCTGGTTCGCCGCTACCGTCCCCCGCGCCATCGAGGGCCCGATCGCGACCGCCTGGCGGGAGGCTTCGCTCCACGCGAGAAAACCGGATTGCTCCGCTCCGGAGAGACGCTGCTGGTTGATCCATGTGTAGTACGCGCCCATATCCGCGTCCATCACCGATCCTGCCGGGTCCGGCACGTGCCGCGCGTTCGACGCGGACAGCAGCTCGTTCATGGCCAGCTGCCGCTGGCGCGGAGTGAAGCGCAGCAGCAAAGTGCAGGGCTCGGCGCGGCGCAGCGCTTCGCGGGCCGTCCACTGAACGAAGGTCGTGGAGAAAATCTGGGTGCCCGAACCTTCGGTCAGAATGCTGATCCGGAAGCGGTCCAGCACTTCGTCCCAGCCCTGCGCGCGCAGATGAAGCTCCGCGGGCGTGGTCTGGGCCATCGCGGTGCGCAGCTCTTCCGGGCCGCCGCGGCCGCTGTCGATGACTTTTTGGATGCGGGCCAGAACCGCCTCCCGCACCGGCTGGAGGCGGGTCCAGGCGACCTGGGTCAGGCGCGGATCCGCCGCCGCATCGGG
>JBAUGH010000076.1:0-13614 GCA_049679565.1 Acidobacteriaceae bacterium | reverse complement strand
CTCGCCAGGTCGAAGTGAAGCAAATCGGCCAGCCCGGCTCATCGCTGCTCCTCATCGACCACGGCTCGCCGCACGCCCATTTGCAACATAAAGATTTCAGTCTCACTCCTTCAAAACCCACAAGGAGCAAACCCAGTCCGTCATGATCGCGATTCTCGGCATGCTTTTGACCCTGACAGCTCTGGTTCTTCTCATTCTTGCCGCCGGACTCCTCTACCAGGGGATTGGCGGCTACCTTGACCGGCGGCGGCTTCTCGCTCCCGGCCGCGTCGTCGATACCGGCGACGGCCGCCGTCTTTACCTCGTCGAAAAGGGCTGCGGCGGACCCTCGGTCGTCTTCGAATCCGGCTTCGGAGCAACCAGCCTCAACTGGATGGAGGTTCAGGAAGCTGTCTCTGAATACCTCCACACGGTGGCGTATGACCGCTGTGGGTTGGGATGGAGCAGCGAGCCGGTTTCGGAGCGCACCCCAACTGAGATCGCCCACGAGCTGCGCGGCCTGCTGCAGGCCGCCGGGGTCCCGCCGCCCTATGTGCTGGTGGGCCACTCCTTCGGCGGGCTGGTCATGCAGCGCTATGCCCTCGATTATTCCGGCGAAGTCGCTGGCGTCGTGCTCGTCGATCCCATGCGCACTCAGGAGTGGCCCCCCATCAATGCAGGCCGCTCAGCCGTGGTCGAGCGCGCCCAGCGCCTGTCCGGCCATGGAGCGACCCTGGCTCGCTTCGGCATGGCCCGGCTGGCCGCGCGATCGCATCTGTGCCGTTCCGCGAAGTTCTCCGGATTCCTGGTCAGGCTCGCCGGGACGCAGGGCGAATACCTGGCCGCCCGGCTCAACACCGAGATCGGCAAGATGCCCCCGAACGTACGCCCGTCGATCGCCGCGCACTGGTCCGCACCCCGGTTTTATCGCGGATTCATCGCCCATTTGCGCAGCGTCCCGGATACGGTGCGCGAGATGCACCACGCCGAGCCCATCCGCGGCGTGCCGGTGGTGGTGCTCACGCCCGGGTCGGCCCGGCCGCTATCGGATCAGGACATGCGCAAGTTCGGCCCGCTCAGCCGTCAGGTCATCGCCGAGCGCAGCCAGCACTGGGTCCATCTGGACGAGCCGCACCTCGTCATCCGCACCATCCTCGAAATGGCCTTTGCCGCCTCTGCGAACGAGGAAGCGGCCGGAAGCGCAGTAGCCGTCCCGATCGGCGCCGACTGACCGATATTCCCAAGAACCGTTGTTCTGTACGCTGTACCCTCCACCGGGCCGGCTCAGCGGGCGGGCCCGGTGGAAAAACAGTACCTTCGAAACCTTGTATCCTGCTCTTGAACCCCTTCGATTACCAGCGGGCCGTTTTCGCTCCCGCCGTTCCCAGCGCGGCCACGCCCGGATGGTAGACTCGGGGCAAATTTGGACCCTCAACGACTGGAGCACACCCGTGGCAGATGATCGTCAGCGCGCCATCGATCTGGCGCTCGCGCAAATCGAAAAGCAGTTTGGCAAGGGTTCCATCATGCGCCTCGGCAGCAAAGAGGCCATCGTCCCCATCTCCGTCATCTCCACCGGCTCCATCTCCTTCGACGCCGCCCTCGGCGTAGGCGGCGTGCCCCGCGGCCGCGTCATCGAAATCTTTGGCCCTGAATCCTCCGGCAAAACCACTATCACCCTGCAGATCATTGCCGAAGCCCAGAAGGCCGGCGGCCTCGCCGCCTTTGTCGATGCCGAGCACGCCCTCGATCCGCAGTACGCCAAAAAGCTCGGCGTCGACATCGACAACCTCCTCATCTCCCAGCCCGACTACGGCGAGCAGGCCCTCGAGATCACCGAGGCCCTCGTTCGCTCCGGCGCCATCGACGTCCTCGTTGTCGACTCCGTCGCCGCCCTCGTTCCCAAGGCCGAGCTCGACGGCGAGATGGGTGACTCCCACATGGGCCTGCAGGCCCGCCTCATGTCCCAGGCGCTGCGCAAGCTCACCGGAACCGTCTCCAAATCGCGCACCTCGCTCATCTTCATCAACCAGATACGCGAGAAGATCGGCGTCATGTTCGGCAATCCCGAAACCACCACCGGCGGACGCGCCCTCAAGTTCTATTCCTCCGTCCGCATCGACATCCGCCGCATCGCCGCCGTCAAGGACGGCGACGTCGTCGTCGGCTCACGCACCAAGGTCAAAATCGTCAAGAACAAGGTGGCCGCTCCCTTCCGCGAGGCCGAGTTCGACATCCTCTACGGCGAGGGCATCTCCCGCGAAGGCGATGTTCTCGATCTGGCTGTGGCCAACAACATCGTCGAGAAGAGCGGCGCCTGGTTCAGCTACTCCGGCGAGCGCATCGGCCAGGGACGCGAGAACGTCCGCCAGTTCCTCAAAGACAATCGCGACACCTTCGCCAGAGTGGACACGCAGCTTCGCCAGAAGCTGGGCATCGGCGCGAAACCCGCCACTCCCGAGCCGCCCGCTGTGCCCCCCAACGGCGCAGCCCACGCCCAGGAAGCCGTCCGCAGCGGAAAAGCGGCTGTCCGCCAGTAGGCTCATGCCCGCCGTGCTCGGGATGCGGCTCTGCCGCGTCCCGCCGCCTCTGCCCTCGGGATCACAGGGCATACATCCCTTTGTGACAGGCCTGTCATCCAACCCTGCACAGATCATTGTCGGAACGCCGGGGAATTGCTCCATCCCTGCTTTCTGCCCAGGGCCCTCCTCATGAAATTTGTCGAGAACACGATCCCCCTCCGCAATGCGGATATGGGCGGAGGCTGTTTCTCCATGAAAGAACCGAGCCACACCGCCTGCTTCATCAGTTCGGAGCATAATCAGAGGATCCTCCCTCACGACTCCGACGGCCCGAGCGAAAATGGCCGGCGTCGTTCGGCCTCAGCGCGGCAGCTCAGGCCTCAGGCTCCGGAGGAAGAGATTCGTCCAGACGACCCAACCCGGCAGACCCAGGAGGCCTGCGGATCTGAGCTGCGTGACTTCCTCGAAACCGCTTTGATCGGGATGCAATGGATCGGGCCGGACGGCACCATTCTCTGGGCCAACCGCACCGTCCTTGAACTGCTGGGCTACCAGCACGATCAGTTTGTGGGCCGCAATTTCGCCGCCTTCCTCGACGGCGCCGCCCTGGGCGAAGACCTGCTCCGCCGCTTCCGCGCCGGAGAGGCTGTTCCGGGTTACGAGATCCGCATTCGCTGCGGCGACGGAACTCCTCGCTGGATGCGCATCGACGCGAGTCCATGGACCCGTAACGGCGAGTTGCTGCACACCCGCTGTTTTGTCCTCGACATACCCCGGAAAAGGCATGCCGACGAGATCCAGATGAGACTGGCCGCGATTGTCGAGTCCTCCGATGACGCCATCGCCAGCAAAGACCTCCGCGGCATCGTGACCAGCTGGAATGCCGCCGCCGAGCGCATCCTCGGATGGAAGGCCGACGAGATCATCGGCAAGCCGATCACCACCGTCATTCCCCCCGAACTGCAGTGCGACGAGGTCGAGATCCTGCGCAAAATTCAGGCCGGCCAGCGTATCGAGCATTTCGAAACCGTGCGGGTTTCCAAATCCGGCGAGCGCATCGATGTCTCGCTTACCATCTCCCCGGTTCGCGATCCCGAGGGCAACATCGTCGGTGCTGCGAAGATCCTGCGCGATGTAACCCTGAAGAAGAGGCTCGAGGCTGCGCTGCGCACAACCGAGCGTCTGGCCGCCGTCGGCCGCCTGGCTGCAACTGTCGCCCATGAGATCAATAACCCGCTGGAGGCGGTCACCAACCTCATCTACCTTGCCTGCCAGGATCCCGCCCTCTCCGGCTCCACCCGCGCCTGCCTGACCGCTGCCGACGAGGAGTTGCAGCGCGTCTCCCACATCGCTCGCCAGACCCTGGGTTTCTACCGCGACACCTCCTTCCCCGTTCGGATTTCGGTCGCGCAGGCCATCGATGAGATCCTCGCGATTTACGATCGCCGCTTTCGCTACAAAGGAATGGAGGTCCGCAAGGACATCCGTTCCGGAATAACCCTGATCGCGCTGCAGGGAGAGGTCAAACAGATCATCTCGAACCTCCTCTCCAATGCCATTGACGCGTCAGAGCACGGCGCGCCCCTCGACATCCGCGCCTGGCCGGCGCGGCACCCCGTGACCGGAGTGGCGGGAGTGCGCCTGGTGGTTGCCGACCGGGGAAGTGGTATTCCCGAAGAGATCCGGCGCAGGATTTTTACTCCTTTCTTCACCACCAAGAAAGATGTCGGCACGGGTCTCGGATTGTGGATCGTCAAGGACCTGCTGGTTCGCAAGGACGGCTCGATCTGCTGCCGCAGCCAGGTAGCCGGTTCCGGGGATCATCGTTCCGGGACGGTCATGATGGTCTTCCTGGCAAGCGATCAGGACGCGAGTCGCGATCCCATCAATCCGGATTCCCACGGGAAGAACCTGGCGGAGCAGCGTCCGGCCGCCTGACAGACCCCCTGGTCCCGACCTCCTGAGGCTTCGGAGAGGACGCACCGGACCCCGCTTCCGGGAATCTCCTTCGATATTCTGGTGTGGCTGCGGAAACCAGATGACTTGCCCATCTTTCGCCTGGCTTTCGGCCGGGCCGGAACGGGTGGCGCGCAGTCGCTTCCCCATCCCGGGTCCGCTGATAACAGACCGACGGGCAACCTCCGGGGTCCCCCGAACCATGGGGCAGGGGAGGTTCTTTCTGCCCTCCGGCACAAGAGAGGCCGCCTCGACAGGCAGCCTCTCTTCGCTTTTACCCTATATATTCAAAATGTCAGGCTGGAACCAGAGGCTGCCAACTTTCTTGTCGCAGAAGCCTCGTGAAATCTGATGGAACCCTGGCGTCACGCTGCCAAAAAGCCTGACAGTTTTGGAGAATCGCATCCCGCTGGCTCGCCGCGTTCCTCCTCCGCTCGTCGTATGCTTTTCGCCCCCTGTTTCATCATGATTGATTCCCACTGCCATCTCGACAGCCCGCGCTACGAGGAAGACCGCGACGCGCTGCTGGAGCGCGCCTGGGGGGCTGGCGTCCGCCAGATTCTGTCGATCGGGATTGGGGACGGCCCCAGCGAAATGCACCAGGCTCTGGATATGGCCCGCCTGTACGCCGGACGCCCGGGTATCCCGCGGATCTTTGCGAGCGCCGGCGTCCATCCGCACGAAGCGCGGCTGGCCGACGATGCGGCGTACGCCAGGCTCGACGCCCTGCTCGGGGAGCGCGAGGTCCTGGCCTGCGGCGAGATCGGCCTCGACTATTTCTACGACCACTCGCCGCGCGAGGTGCAGAAAGCGGTGTTCGCGCGCCAGATGGAGATTGCCGCGGGCCGCCAAAAGCCGATCATCATCCACTGCCGGCCCTCGCTGGACTCCAGCGACGCCTGGGACGACACCCTGGACATGCTTGGGGCGCAGTGGGCGCCGACCGGGCTGTGCGGCATCCTGCACTGTTTCACCGGCGAGCTGCGCCATGCGCAACAGGCCATGGAGCTTGGCTTCCTCATCTCCTTCGCGGGCAACATCACCTTTCCCAAAGCGCAGACCATTCGCGATGCCGCCCTGGCCGTTCCGCTCGACCGCATGCTGATCGAAACGGACGCTCCCTTTCTGGCGCCGCTGCCCAACCGCGGCAAGCGCAACGAGCCGGCCTGGGTAAAAGAAGTGGCTAGGAAGATCGGCGAACTGCGCGGTCTGGACCCGGCCGAGGTGGCGGTTCAGACGAGCGAAAACTTTGGTGCGTTATTCGGAAACCAAACCCTTGCGCCATAGCGGATAATCTATACAGCAGGGACAGGACAGAGACGGAAATATGGCAGGCGAAAACTCCTTCGATATCGTCAGCAAGGTTGACCTGCAGGAAGTGCGCAACGCCATCGAGCAGGCAACCAAGGAGGTCCGTACCCGGTTCGACCTGAAGGACTCGAAGTCGGAGATCACTCTGGAAGGCGAAGACACGATCCGGCTGGCCTCGGTGGACGAATACAAGCTGCAGGCGGTGACCGAGATCCTGCGGCAAAAGCTGGTCAAACGCGGCGTTTCGCTGAAAGCGCTGACCTTCGGTACAGTGGAACCAGCGGCGGGATCCAGCGTCCGCCAGAAAGTCTCCCTGCAGCAGGGCATCGCGGGGGAGAAGGCCAAAGAGATCGTGCGCATCATCAAGGACTCGAAGAAGAAGGTCCAGGCTTCCATCCAGGGCGATACGGTGCGCGTTTCCGGCAAGGACCGCGACTCCCTCCAGGAAGTGATGGCGCTGCTGCGCGGGCGCGATCTCGGCATCGACATGCAGTTCACGAATTACCGTTCCAACTGAACGTGCGGCCCCTGCAGTACGGAGACTCCGATTGAGCACAGTGGCGACAGCGACGGCGAAAGAAGTCTTCGGCCTGCTGCACGACGACCTCGCCGCGATTGAGCGGGAATTCGGCGCATACGCCGTGTCTTCGGTTTCCGCCATCACCGAGATCTCCGACTATCTTCGCGAAGGCGGCGGCAAGCGCATTCGCCCGTCGCTGCTGCTGCTGGCGGCGCGCAGCCTGGGGTACAGCGGACATGGGATGATCCGCCTGGGCGCGGTGGTCGAGATGGTGCACACCGCGACGCTGGTGCACGACGACATCATCGACGGCGCCGACACGCGGCGCGGGCGGCCTTCCACCAACCGAACCTGGGGCAACGGCAAGTGCGTGCTGGCGGGGGACTGGCTGTACATGCAGGCCTTCCGCATTGCGCTCGAGGAGCGCAGCTTCCGCGTCCTCGAACTGCTCATTGGCCTCACCCAACAAATGGTTGAGGGCGAGCTGCTGCAGATGGAATGCCTCGGCAAGCCGATTTCCGAAGGCGCCTACACCGACCTGATCTACCGCAAGACCGCGTGCCTCTTCGAAGTCTCCATGCGGCTGGGCGCGGTGCTGGCCGGCGCCGATCGGCCCCTGGAAGACGCCATGGGCGAATATGGCCGCAATCTGGGCCTGGCGTTCCAGATCGTCGACGACGTCCTCGACCTCACCGCCAGCGAAGAAGTGCTGGGCAAGCCGGTGGCCAGCGATCTGCGGGAAGGCAAAGCCACCCTGGCCGTGATTCACACGCTGGAAAACGGCAGCACATCCACGGAGCGCGCCGCCATTGAGACGGTCCTCAGCGACCAGAACTTCGAGCGGGTGTCGCACGAGGAGATCCTTCGGATCCTGCATCGGAATCAGTCGGTGCATTACGCGATGCAGGCGGCCTTCGGGTATTCCGCCGCGGCCCAGGCGAACCTCACGGGCCTGCCCGAGTCCGACTACAAGCGCGCGCTGCAGTGGATGCCGGAGTTTGTCGTCGCCCGCGAGAAGTAGACACTCTCCGCTTCCGGGTCCCGCCCGCTGTACCCTGTTAGGCAATGAAGCTCTCCCAAATTGCGCAGGCCCTCGGTGCCGAGCTGCGTCTCGCAGGCCCGGACGCGGAGGTCAGGGGCGTGTCGAGCGCCAGCCAGGCTGCGGCGGACGCTCTGGTCTTCGCTGAAGACGCCGCCAGCCTCCGGGCTGCAATCGAATCCGCAGCCGCAGCCGTCTTTGTCACGCCGAAACTCGCCCCTGCCGCCCCCCGGAAGTCCCTGCTCGTCGCTGCGCAGCCGCGCCTGGCCTTCGCGCAGGCGGCTCGGCTGCTGCGACCCGCCGAACCGGCAACCGGCATCCATCCCGCCGCCGTGGTCCACCCCTCCGCGACGCTCGCCGCCGACGTCTCAGTCGGCCCCTGTGCGGTGATCGAAGCGGGCGTTCGCATCGGTGGGAGGAGCCGGATCGGTGCAGGCGCCGTGATCGGCGCGGGCTGCGTGCTGGGCGACGATTGCCGGATCTATCCCCGGGTGGTGCTCTATCCCGGCACGCAGCTCGGCAACCATGTCATCGTCCACGCCGGCGCGGTGCTCGGTTCCGATGGCTTCGGCTACGTGCGCGACCAAAACAGCGGCGCATACACGCAGTTCCCGCAGCAAGGCCGGCTGGTCCTCGAAGACCACGTGGAGATCGGCGCCAACACCACCCTCGACCGAGGCGCGCTGGAAGAGACCCGCATCGAGCGGGGAGTGAAGATCGACAACCTCGTGCACCTCGGCCACAACGTCCGGGTTGGGCAGGACGTGGTGATCGCGGCGCAGACCGGCGTCTCCGGCTCCAGTTCGATTGGCGCCAACGCGATTGTCGGCGGCCAGGTGGGCATCGGCGATCACGCGACGGTTGGCGAAGCGGTGATCCTCGGCTCCGGTTCCGGCGTTCTGACCCACAAGAAAGTCAAAGGCCCGGGCGTGGTCTTCTGGGGACGTCCGGCTCGCCCGCTCCGGCGGTATCTGAGAGAATTAGCGGCACTCGCGCGGCTGGCCCGCGCATCCGATGAAGAGGAGAAGGAGTAGCGTGGCGCTGGTCGTGGTCGGCGGACAAACCCGGAACATCGGCAAGACCTCGGTGGTCGCGGGCCTCATCGCCCGCCTGCCCGAGTTCCAATGGACGGCCTTCAAGATCACGCAGTACGGGCACGGTTTCTGCACCGCCGACGGCAAGCCCTGCAAGTGCCAGACCGAAGACGCCTGCGTCGCGGTGACGGCGGAGCGCGATCCTGCCAGCGGCACCGACACGTCGCGCTTCCTGGCCGCCGGCGCGGCCCGTTCTGTCTGGGTCCGTACCCGTATCGGCATGCTGGCCGAGGCGATGCCGCGCATCCGGGAAGAGATCGCGGCCGCCGAGAACGCCATCCTCGAATCGAACAGCATCCTCGACTTCCTCTCGCCCGATCTTTACCTCACCGTCCTCGACCCGGCATCCTCGGATTTCAAGGACTCTGCGCGGCGACACTTCGATCGCGCCGATGCGGTGCTGGTCGCAGCGCCGGAGTCCGCGTCTCGCGCGACCGCAGCGCTCGACGGCAAGCCCCGCTTCCCCATCGGGCCGCCCGACTACACGTCAGACGAGATCGTCGCGTTTGTGCGCGCGCGGCTGGCAGCCGCTGTCTCTCTCTAATGGGCTAACCGGTAATCGGTTCGGTCTTCGCGCTCAGATACGCCTTGTGCCGCCGCAGCGCGGCCAGATACCGCGCATCCTCCGCATAGGTTGTCGGATAAATCGGCGGCACGGGAACGCGGCGCAGCTCCGCATCCACATTTGCAAAAGTGAAGATGCACACGTTACTCAAGGCCGTGCTGGTCCGGTCCCGGCTGATCCGTGTGATTGCCGTCTCCACCGCAATCGATGTGCTCCCGGTGTAGGTCACCCGGCTCACGAAGTGGAGCTTATCGCCCATCCGCACCGGCTGATAGAAGTTGATGCGGTCCACCGACACCAGCAGCGCCCGATCGCTGGCCACCATCTCCGAGCCGATATGGGCGTACATCAGCGCGCGATGCGCAACGTAGCCGCCAAAGATTTTCTGAGGCACATTTTCCTGCTCGGGATAAGTGCGCTCCCAGCCCTCCGCCACCAGCCGCCCGGCCAGCAATCCGGTGAACCCAGGCTCCTCCTGGGCTGCATGCAGCCGGCGCAGATGATCGTATTCTTCGCGTGAGGGAGGCTCGTCGGCCGCGCTCAGATGCTGGCGATAAGCCTCCCGCAGGCGACGGGCTCGCTCGGCGCGCGCGCAATCCAACTGGCTGGTGAGGTCCAGGGCAGGGAGGGGCACGCTGTGTTCTTCGCCGTTTTGATCCCGCATCCGGCCCACCATGGTGAAGTAGCACGATGCGATGTGCGGCACCGCGCAGTCCGGCTGTTCGATGCGCACCCCAACTTCCATCGAGGTCCGCCCCACCAGGTTCACCCGCGCGCGCAGGATCATGTTCCGGTCCCCGTCCGGGACATTCCTCACCCGCATGGAGTCCATAGCCGCGGTCACCACCCGCGCTTCCGGATACCAGTGCCGCACGTAGCGCAGAGCCGTCTCCTCTGCCAGTTTGTCCAGCACTTCCAGCAGCAGCCCGGCGCGCAGATTCGACCGAACCGGCTCATCCGTCAGCTGAAACCGCCGCCGCAGAGCAGCATCGGTGCTGAACCGCAGCCGCCGCATCACCGACGTCTCCGTCGGGCGCAGCAGCGCCTGCTTTTCTCTCATGATGGATTCAGCATACCCGCAGGAAACGGCGGCTCACAGATCGCGAAAGTTTCCTCGGTGGCAGCATTTATTGGCCGAAGGGCTCGCGTTTGATTGAGCCGTCCCGCTGCTTCGCCAGCACTTCGACCTTACCCTCGGCCTCTTCCAGCTGTTTCCGGCATTCCGCGGAAAGCCGCGTGCCTTCCTCGAAGAGCCGCACCGAGTCCTCCAGCGCCAGGTCGCCGCGCTCCAGTTGCGCGACGATCTCCTCCAGCTTGGTGAGCGATTCCTCAAACCTGGCCAACTTTGCTCTCCTCTGCAGCTGCCCGCGCCGGGTTCGCCGCTTCGCGCCCGGGAAGAACCGCTGCCAGCACCTCGGCGGCCGCGCTGTAACGTCCGAAGGGTGCGCTTACCTGCACCCCCTGCACCATCGAACGCGCCGCTTCCAGCATCTCCTGGGCGATGCGGATGCCTTCCGCGCGTGCCGTTTCCGGGGTCGTCGCCCGCTGCATGCGCAGCAGAATCTCATCCGGCACGCTGACCCGGAGATCGTTCTTCATGAACTCGGCGTTGCGCAAACTGGTCAGCGGCCAGATGCCTGCGACAATCGGTATCCGGAAGCCCTCGATCCGCTGCAGAAATGTTTCCAGCACGCGCAGATCGAAGACCGGCTGCGTGATCCCGTATTCGGCGCCGGCCTCTACCTTCCAGGCGAACCGCCGCACTTCATAATCCAGGTCCGGCACACCCGGATTCGCCGCCACCGCAAGGGTGAATCCCGTGGACGCCCCGATCGGGTTGCCGCCAATGTCCAGACCGTGGTTGAGCCTCCGCACGATGTTGACCAGGCCTATGGCGTCCACGTCATAGACCGCGGTCGCGTCCGGATAGTTCCCCAGCTTGGGCGGGTCGCCGGTCAGGCACAGGATGTTCTTCAGCCCGATCGACGACGCCCCCAGCAGATCACTCTGAATGCTCAGCACGTTGCGATCGCGGCAGGTGTAGTGAAGCAGCGTCTCGATCCCGGTTTTCTGCTGGATCTGGATGCAAAGGCTCTGAGCGCTCATCCGCGCCGAAGCCCGCGGCGAGTCCGGCACGTTGATGGCGTGGACGCCGATATCCGCCATCTGCTGCGCGCCTTTCAGCTCTTTGCTGCAGTCGATTCCCCGTGGCGGCACAATCTCCACCATGGTCACAAAGTGGCCTTCGTGAATCAGCCGCCCCAGCCGCGAGCGTTCCTGCAGTTCCGCGGGCGGCGTCTCGGTGACAATCGGTTCCCCCCTGGCCGCGCGCTTTCCGGCGGCCGCCTGAGCTTCCGTCGCCCGCAGGGCCGACTTCATCGCCCGGATGTGCTGCGGCGTCGTTCCACAGCACCCACCGATGAACTGCACGCCCGCCTTGGTGAACTTGCGTGCAAAGCTGGCCATGTATTCCGGCGAACACAGGTAGATGTTCCGTCCATCGACCGAACGCGGCATGCCTGCGTTCGGCATCGCCATCAGCGGCAGGGTGGTGGCGGTCGCCATACGCTCCATGGCCGTCAAAACCGTCGCGGGCCCCACGCTGCAGTTGCAGCCCAGGCCGTCCACGCCCCAGGAGGCGATTCGCGCTGCCGCGGTTTCCGGCGACGACCCATCCAGGCAATTCGCTTCTTCGTCCACCGTCACCATCACCACCACAGGCACGCCGGGAGCAGCTTCCCGCGCCGCCAGTACTGCCTGCTCCGCCTCGTTCAGCGCGGGCATCGTTTCCACGATCAGCAGATCGACCCCGACACCCGGTCCGCCTGCGACCAGGGCGCGGATCTGTTCCGCAAACCCGGCGCGGGCCTCTTCCCGGCTGGTTTTGCCCAGCGGCTCCAGATGAACGCCCAGCGGCCCTACCGAGCCCGCTACCCAGGCGGTGCCGGCCTGCTTCTCGGCAAACTGCTGCACAGCCTGGCGGGCGATGCGAACTCCGGCCTGGTTGATCTCCGCAACCCGCCCCTGCAGGCCGTACCGCGACAGCCGCATCACGTTCGCCCCGAAGGTGTTGGTTTCAATGATTTCCGCGCCCGCCTGGAGATACTCCTCATGGACGCCGCGCACCAGCTCCGGCTGCGAAAGATTCAGCTCGTCGTAGCAGCGATTGATAAATACGCCTCGTGCATAAAGCGAGGTTCCCATCGCGCCATCGCAGAGCACCGCACGCCGCCCGAAAATCGTCTCCAGTCCGCTGTTCATGAGGGGATTCCGTCTCCATGGTATCAGGGGGTGGGACCCCTCCCCACCGCCCCTGGCGGTCATCGCTCCGCCCCGCCGGAATTGCCGTCTCGGCCCTGATATACTTGGCTTTCCCACGTTATCAGCGCCATGCGACGGGTGAGGTCTTAAGGTTTTGAAGAAGAGAAGTTCCCTGTACTCCTGCGGTGTCCTGAGCGCGGTTTTCGCGGTCTGTCTCGTCCTCGGCTCCTGCGGCAAGCAGTTCTACTTCGCCGGCCGGACCCTTCCCCCCAGCGGCGTCCTGAACCGCGTCCTCGTTGCCGAGCAGAATCCCAGCGCTTTTTCCTCCGGCGCGCTGCCCTTCATGGATGCTTTCTACGACATCCGCCATGCTTACAACAGCTCCAGCGGCCAGTTCTCGATAGC
Source organism: Acidobacteriaceae bacterium (assembly GCA_049679565.1). Taxonomy (GTDB): domain Bacteria; phylum Acidobacteriota; class Terriglobia; order Terriglobales; family Acidobacteriaceae; genus Palsa-343. Next base: position 962 of record JBAUGH010000076.1, on the reverse strand, counting down.
CGGCTTCTCCGGCAAGCTCCCGCTGACCATCCAGAACATGCCCGAGCAGCAGGCGGGCGCGGTCTACAGTCCCGGAGACGGCTCCCTGGCCATCGTCGGGTACGCGCAGGAAAAGGTCGACACCACCATCAGTCTGCCTGGCGGGCTGTCCAGCACCACCCAGCCCGGTCCTTACAACGGCGTGTTTATCAGCCGCGACCTGGGCTTCGTTTATGCCGCCAACCCCGACAACCACGTCATCAGCGTCGTCAATCAGACCGGCAATAACCCCATCTCGCTGACACTGAATCTTCCCAACGCCTACGGCGTTTCCGTCAATCCCGGCGGCACGGTTGCTCTGGTGTTCATCCACAATGCCACCCAGAATCCCGGCCGCACGGTGAACGTGAATAATCCCGCCAGCTTCGCGGTCTATAGCATTGTGCAGCTGACTGCGGCTCAGCAGCTGGCCGCCGTCAACAACCCAAATTACCTCGGCGCGCAGGACTGCGAGCCCCAGAAGCAGCCCTTCTGGTGCGTCTTTCCCGTCAGCACCGGATCGGGCGCCAGCTTCGATCACCCCATTAAGGCGGTCTTCTCCCCGGATGGCACCACGGCCTACGTTCTTAATTGCGGTCCCGAGTGCGGGGGAGGCACCACGCCCGGCCTTCCAACCACCGCCAGTCTGACCACCATCCCCATTACCGCCGCGTCTCTCAATTCCGGAACCACCGGCGCCAGCGGCATTGCTCTTGTCGCCCAGAACACCATTCCCATCCCCGGGGGAGCTACCGACGCGGTCTTTAACGGCAACTCCCTCTATGTCGCCGGTCAGCAATACCAGGCTTCCAGCGGCTTATTCGGCGGCATGCTCACTGTTCTCAATACTCCGTCCAATACCATTACCGGGACCTTCCCCATCAGCGACGGTGTCCATACCCGGATGGTCTTCGCCGACAACAACACCCTCTGGATCGGGTCCT